>JAQUGB010000228.1 GCA_028684345.1 Tepidiphilus sp.
GATGCCTACGGCCCGAAGGTGCGCATCGACCCGCAGATCTGCGTCGCCGACGGCTATTGCGCCAAGATCCTCGCCTGCCCCAGTTTCGAGAAGATCCGCGTCATCGATTTCCTGCCGCCAGCGACGCGTTCCGACGAGGTCGGCGTCGCCGAAGGGTTGCCGGAGCCCGCGCCGCGCAAGACGCTGGAAGACATCGCCGCCGGCAACACCTGGCGCGTGGTGGTCACGGGAGTGGGCGGCTCGGGCGTGACCACCATCACCCGCGTCCTGGCCGAGGCGGCGCTCGCCCTCCCCGAGACGCTGGAATTCAGTTTCATCGACCAGAAAGGATTGGCGCAACGCAACGGCCAAGTGACGAGCCATCTGGCGCTGTATCGCGCCGGCACGGCCAACGATCCGGTCACCTCCCAGGGGGGTGCGGACTTGCTGCTTGCCGCCGATCTGCTCGACGGCGCACGCTCGCTCTCCTGGCTCGCCTCCCATGGCCTGGCGCTGTGCGAGGAAGACATGCAGATCCCACTCTCGCTGATGCTGGACGACGGAGAACGCGAGCCGCCGCTCACCCCGCAGCGGCTGCACGAGTCGTTGCGGCGCGCGCTCGGCGAGCGCCTCTGTCTGCTCCCCTCACGGCGCACCGCGGGGCAAAGGCTGGGGAGAATCGTCTATGCGCCGGCGCTCCTTCTGGGTGCCGCCTGGCAGGCGGGAGCGATTCCCTTTCCCCTCGAAGCGATGCGTGCGGCATTCGAACGGGCCCTGCCGGCACGGGAGCGTGCCGCGAACTGGTATGCTTTCCTCCTGGGCAGGAAACTCTTTGCCACCGGTCCCGAGCCGATGCCCGCGGACGATCCCGAGGCCGAGCTCGCGCTGCTGCGCACCAGTCTCGTCGAGAGCCTCCCGCCCTGGGCATCGGCCGACGCGCTGCTCGCCCGTTTCGCCGACGCCTTGCAGCGCTTGACCGACCTCTTCCCCGAAGTGCCGGTGACCCACCTCGCCCGCTACGTCCACGATCTGCTCCTTTACGATCGCGGTGCCTCGCTCGCGGATTACCTGCGCGAGGCAGAGCGCGTGGTGCAACGCTATGCGCCGGAGCACCGGGCGCTCGCGCTGCGCGTGCTCACCAAGACGCATTTCGTCAAGGACGAAGTGTTCGTCGCGCACGTCCTTGTCTCGCCCCTCGAAGCCGCGCACCGCGAACACACTTACGGCCGGCTCGGGCGCACCCTGCGTGTCTCGCATCCCAACCGGCCACGGTTGGAACTCTTCGGCAAGACCTTCGAGATCACGCTGGAATCCCGGCCGTGGATGCTGCGTCTGATGCGCCACTGCCGTTTTCTGCGCCGTCTGCCGGGCTGGCACCGGCGTGAGCGCGAGATCGCCGAGCACATCCGCCGTGTGCTGCTCGAAGACGTGCCCCGCGAGGCCGACGTCGGGCTTGCACTGCGCCGGCTCGACGGCATCAAGGGTTACCGCGAGACGCGCTACGAAAAAGCCGAGCGCAAACTCGCCGCCTTCGGCCGTCGCGGCGCACCACGCTCCAGGGTCGAAAACCCGGTCACCGTACGCCACGATCTCGCCGCCCGCTGAAACGACCCGCGGCGGGTAGTCCCTCCCGCCGCGGCGGTACGCTTCTTCGGCTGCACTGCTAGAATCGCCGATTCTCTTTCTCCCGACCATCCCCGCATGCGTTTCCTCCTCAAGCTCTCCCCCGAGATCATCATCAAGAGCACTTCGGTGCGCAAGACGATGACCAAGATCCTCGCCGACAACGTGCGGCGTCTGGCCGAGAAAGACGGCATCGTCTGCCGCGTGCGCCGCTTCTGGGACAAGATCGAGGTCGAAGTGGCCGATGAGGACGGCGCGCGGCTGCAGCAGCGGCTGTGCGACACCCCCGGCATCGATCTCGTGCTGCGCGTGCGGGAGCTCCCTTTGGCCGAGGTCTCGCCGCAGGCCGTGGCCCAAGCCGTGGCCGCGGTCGCCGCGCCCTGGGTGGCCGGCAAGACCTTTGCCGTGCGCGCCAAGCGCAAGGGGCGCCATGCCTTCACCTCGCTCGAACTCGAACGCACGGCGGGCGCCGCGCTCCTTGCCGCTGCTCCCGGGGCCAAAGTCGATCTCACGCACCCCGAAGTCACGGTGGCGATCGAGCTCTCGGGTGAAGTGCTCGAACTCGTCGAGGCGCGCGAGAAAGGGCTTGGGGGGTTTCCGCTGGGCGCGCAGGGCGAAGCGCTCGCCCTCGTCTCCGGCGGGTTCGACTCGAGCGTGGCCGCATTCCTCATGCTGCGCCGGGGGATCAAGACGCACTTCGTCTTCTTCGACCTGGGCGGAGCCGAACACGAGGCGGCGGTGCAGCAGGTGTGCCACTACCTGTGGCAACGCTACGCCCGCTCGCATCCAGCGCTCTTCATCTCCGTGCCTTTTGGCGAAGTGATCGAGCGGCTGCTTGCCGACGTGCGCGAAGGCTACATGGGCGTGATGCTCAAGCGCCTGATGCTGATGGCCGCGAGCCGCCTGGCCGACGAGCTCGGGCTCGACGCGCTGGTGACCGGCGAGAGCCTCGCCCAGGTCTCGAGCCAGACGCTGAGAAACCTCGCCCTCATCGACCGGGCCACCGACAAGCTGGTGGTGCGCCCGGTGGTGGCGCTACACAAGAACGAAATCATCGCCTGGGCCGAGCGCATCGGCACGCGCTCTTTTGCCGA
>JAQUGB010000041.1 GCA_028684345.1 Tepidiphilus sp.
CATCGCGGTCATGATGATCTTCGTCATCCCGCAGTTCAAGGACATCTTTACCAGCTTCGGCGCCGATCTCCCCGCTCCGACCCAGATCGTGATCGATATGTCGGAATTCTTCGTCGCCAACTGGTACGTCATGCTGGGCGCGGTGATCCTGATCATGGTCGGTCTCACCCTGTTGCATCGGCGATCTCCGGCGTTCCGCGCCCTCGTCGATCGATCCATCTTGCGCCTACCCGTCGTAGGCGAGATCGTCCGCAAAGCCACCATCGCACGCTGGACCCGGACGCTCGCCACCATGTTCGCCGCCGGCGTGCCGCTCAACGAGGCGCTCGTCTCGGTGGGAGACGCCGCCGGCAACATCGTCTATCGTGAAGCCACCGAAAAGATCACCCAGGCGGTCACTTCGGGCATCTCGCTCACCGTGGCGATGGCCGAAACCGGTGTTTTCCCGGCCATGGTCACGCAAATGATTTCGATCGGGGAAGAGTCGGGGCAACTCGATTCCATGCTCAGCAAGGTGGCGGAATATTACGAACGCGAAGTCGATGAGGCGGTCGCTTCGCTCTCCCAGCTGCTCGAACCGGTGATCATGGTCTTCCTGGGGGTCGTCATCGGCGGCATCGTCGTGGCCATGTACCTGCCCATCTTCAAAATGGCCCAGACCATATGAGCGCAGCGGCTGCCCTTCCCTGGAGCGTACAGCTGCTCGCAGCGCTCGTCGTCGGCGCGATGGTGGGGAGTTTTCTCAACGTCGTGATCCATCGCTTGCCTCGCATGCTGGAGCAACAATGGCAGGCGCAGGCACGCGAGCTCCTGGGCCTTCCGGTCGACCCCCAGCCGCGCTACGACCTCGCGCAACCGGCTTCGCACTGCCCGCACTGCGGCCATGCCATTTCCGCCTGGGAGAACGTTCCCCTGGTGAGCTGGCTCGTGTTGCGTGGGCGATGCCGCCATTGTCGAGCCCCCATCGGCTGGCGCTACCCCCTCGTGGAGCTCCTCGCGGCGCTCGCGGCGCTCGCCGCACTGTGGCGCTTCGGCATGGGCTGGCAGGCGCTCGCCGGCGCTGGTTTTCTCTGGTGTGTGATCGCGCTTGCCTTCATCGATCTCGACACGCGCCTGCTGCCGGACGATCTGACTTTGCCTCTCTTGTGGGCGGGGCTGCTGGTCAACCTGCAGGAGCATTTCGCTTCCTTGCCCGAGGCCGTGCTGGGCGCCGTCGCCGGTTATCTGATCTTGTGGAGCATTTATTGGCTCTTCAAGCTCCTCACGGGCAAAGAGGGCATGGGTTATGGCGACTTCAAGCTGCTCGCCGCGATCGGCGCCTGGCTCGGCTGGACGGCCCTTCCCCTCGTTCTCCTGCTCGCCTCGGTCACGGGCGCCGTGGTTGGAATCGCGCTCAAGACGCTCGGACATCTGGGACAAGGGCAACCCCTGCCTTTCGGCCCTTTCCTTGCTGCCGGCGGAGCAGTAGCGCTGCTGTGGGGGGCTGACCTCTTGCAATGGTGGATCGGCGCCCCCATTTTGCGGTAGACTTGCCGATTCGTCCCGACAGGTGTTCTTTCCTTTCCAGGAGATCTGCGATGCCTATCTACGAATACCGTTGCAACGATTGTGGCACCCGGCACGAGCATCTGCAGAAACTCGGCGAGGCGCCGCTCGAACGCTGCCCCGATTGCGGCAGCATGCAGTACGCCAAACTCGTCTCTGCCGCTGGTTTCCAGCTGAAAGGCAGCGGCTGGTACGCCACCGATTTCAAGGGAGGAGGAGCGTCCAGTAACCCCTCCAGCGAAGCATCGAAGGCACCGGCCACGGCGACTGAAGGCGGCTGCGGTGCATCCTGCGCGTGCCATTGATTCCGGTAGCCAGGATCCTCCACTCCCATGCATCTGAGACGCTATTTCATTGCCGGGTTGCTGGTGTGGCTGCCCATCGTGGTCACGTTCGTGGTGCTCAGCTGGATCGTGGGCACGATCGATGCCATCGTCGACTGGCTACCCCATGCCTGGCGACCCGATGCCTTGCTAGGACGGCGCATTCCCGGCATGGGGGTGGTGATGGCCGTGGCCATCGTCTTTCTCACCGGGCTAGTGGCGGCCAACGTCTTGGGGCAGCGCCTGATCCGGCTGTGGGAAGCCCTCATCCATCGCATCCCCATCGTCAAGAGCATCTACGCGAGCGTGAAGCAAGTCTCCGAGACGCTCTTTTCCGATACGGGACAGGCCTTTCGCACTGCCGTCCTCGTGCAATATCCCCGGCACGGCACTTGGACCATCGCCTTCGTCACTGGCGAACCCGCCCCCGAGACGGTAAGCAATCTGAATGAACACGGTCGCTTTCTCACCGTGATGGTTCCCACGACGCCGAATCCAACTTCCGGCTTCCTCCTGATCGTGCCGGCACGCGACGTCATTCCCCTCGATTTGTCGATCGACGAGGCTTTGAAATACGTGATCTCTCTCGGCACGCTCAATCCGAAAACCCGCTCACCCGTCCCGCCTCCGGCGGATCTTCCCCCTTCCATCTGACGAAAAAAAGAAAACGGAACTCCATGCGTACCCACTACTGCGGCCAGGTTACTGCCGAACACCTCGATCAGACCGTCACCCTGTGCGGCTGGGTCCATCGCCGACGCGACCACGGCGGCGTCATCTTCCTCGATTTGCGCGACCGCGAGGGTCTGGTGCAGATCGTGTGCGATCCCGACTCCCCCGAGACGTTCCGCACCGCCGAATCTCTGCGCAACGAATACGTCGTGCGCGTCACCGGTACGGTGCGCCGCCGCCCCGCGGGTACCGAGAATCCGAATCTGCCCACCGGCGAGATCGAGGTGCTGTGCCGTGATTTGGACGTGCTCAACGCCGCCGCACCCCTGCCCTTCCAGCTCGACGAATCCCATCTCTCCGAGACCGTTCGCCTGACGCACCGCGTCATCGATCTGCGTCGCCCCGTGATGCAGACCAACCTCATGCTGCGTTACCGCGCCGCCCGGGCCTTTCGCCGTTTCCTCGACGCACAGGGGTTCATCGATATCGAAACGCCCATGCTCACGCGCAGCACCCCCGAGGGCGCGCGAGACTACCTCGTACCTTCGCGCGTGCATCCGGGGCACTTCTTCGCGTTGCCCCAGTCCCCCCAGCTCTTCAAACAGATGCTGATGGTCTCGGGGTTCGATCGCTACTACCAGATCACCAAGTGCTTCCGCGACGAAGACCTGCGCGCCGACCGTCAGCCCGAATTCACCCAGGTCGATATCGAGACTTCCTTCATGACGGAAGCGCAGATCACGGCGCTCGCCGAAGCCATGATCCGCGAGGTCTTCGGCGAAGCGCTGGGCGTACAGCTGCCCGATCCCTTCCCGCGCCTGAGCTACGCCGAGGCGATGGCGCGGTTCGGTTCGGACAAACCCGACTTGCGCGTGACGCTGGAGCTCACCGACGTCACCGACGCGGTGCGCGACGTCGCCTTCAAGGTCTTCTCCGGCCCGGCCAATTCGGGCGGGCTGGTAATGGCGCTGCGCATCCCCGGCGGGGCGCAGCTCACCCGCGGTGAGATCGACGACTACACCAAGTTCGTCGGCATCTACGGCGCCAAGGGGCTCGCCTACATCAAGGTGAACGACGCGAGCCGCCCTGACGAAACCGGCCTGCAATCCCCCATCGTCAAGAACCTGCACGAGCAGGCGCTGCGCGCCATCCTCGAGCGCACCGGTGCGCAAAGCGGCGATCTCATCTTCTTCGGCGCCGACAAACCCAGGGTGGTCTACGATGCGCTGGGGGCGCTGCGCACCAAGATCGGGCACGAAAAAGGCTTTCTCACGGGAGCCGACTGGGCGCCGGTGTGGATCACCGATTTCCCCATGTTCGAATACGACGAGGAAGAAAAACGCTGGGTGGCGCTGCATCACCCCTTCACCTCGCCCAAGGACGAAGACCTTGATCGGCTGGAATCCGACCCGGGCAGCGTGCGCGCCAAGGCCTATGACCTCGCCCTCAACGGCTGGGAGATCGGCGGCGGTTCGGTGCGCATCCACCGCGAGGAAGTACAGCGGCGCGTCTTCGCCGCACTCGGCATCGGCGAGGAAGAAGCGCGCGCCAAGTTTGGCTTCCTGCTCGACGCGCTCAAGTACGGCGCCCCGCCCCATGGCGGCCTCGCCTTCGGGCTCGATCGTATCGTGGCGATGATGGCGCGCGCCGAATCGATCCGCGACGTGATCGCCTTCCCCAAAACGCAGCGCGCCCAGTGCCTGCTCACCCAGGCCCCCAGCCCGGTCGATGAGAAACAGCTGCGCGAGCTGCACATCCGCCTGCGTGTCGAACCGGAAAAACCAGCCAAGAACGCTTGATGCCAAGGACGATGCCATGACCCGGGAAACCTCCGACGCCCCGCTCACCGCCGCGCAGAAAGCCGACGTGCTCTCCGAGGCCTTGCCCTACATCCGTCAGTTCTTCGACAAGACGCTCGTCATCAAATACGGCGGCAACGCCATGACCGACGAACGCCTCAAAGATAGCTTCGCGCGCGACGTGGTGCTCTTGAAGCTCGTCGGCATGAACCCGGTGGTGGTACATGGCGGCGGACCGCAGATCGAGCAGCTGCTCGCCCGCATCGGCAAGAAAGGGGAATTCATCCAGGGGATGCGCGTCACCGACGCCGAGACCATGAGCGTCGTCGAGATGGTGCTGGGCGGCCAGGTGAACAAGGAGATCGTCAACCTCATCAACCGGCACGGCGGCAAAGCGGTCGGGCTCACCGGCAAGGACGCCGGCGGATTCATCCGCGCGCGTCGCATGCGCCTGCGCCATCGCGACGACGGCGATTCGCTCATCGACATCGGCCAGGTGGGCGAAGTGAGCGCCATTGACCCTTCGATCATCCAATTCCTCGATCGCGGTGACTTCATCCCGGTGATCGCTCCGATCGGCGTCGATGAGGAAGGGCAGACCTACAACATCAATGCCGACCTGGTGGCCGGAAAACTCGCCGAAGTGCTACGCGCCGAGAAGCTCGTCCTCATGACCAACACGCCCGGCGTGCTCGACAAGAACGGCAATCTCCTCACGGGGCTCACGCCGAGCCGGATCGACGAACTGGTGGCCGACGGCACGCTTTCGGGCGGAATGCTACCCAAGATCGCCTCCGCGCTGGAAGCGGCCCGAAACGGCGTGCGCTCGGTGCACATCATCGACGGACGCGTCGAACACGCCCTGCTCGTCGAGATCCTCACCGATCAAGGAGTAGGCACCATGATCCGTGCCGAATGAAGAGGGGCTGGCGAGGCAGAATCCGTGAAGGCATTGCCACAGGCAGGGAAATCGCGAGGCGCACGAAGCGCAACGCCACAACCAAACCGCCCAGCAGATCGATGTGCCGGCGCTCAGTCGCCGAGTTTCTCGGCCACGAAGTCGATGAGCGAACCCAGCGTGGAAAACGTGGTGCCGTCGATCTCGTCGTCGCCTATGGTGAAGTCGAAACGCTCTTCGAGGAGGTGGATCACGGCCAACACCCCCATCGAGTCGAGCTCGGGCACGGCCCCCAAAAGCGCGCTCTCGCGCCCCAGAGTCTGCAAGAGCTCCGGCGGCAATTCGAGCGCCTCGCCCAAGATTTCGCGCACTCTGCGTTCGACGTCCAAACCCATCCCCTTCATGCATCCTCGCCCGGATGTGGCGAAACGATGATTATAACGGGAGGTCGCACCGTGATGCATCCACCGCTCCTGCTGTGGCATCTGCCACGGTACCACGCCGAACGTCGCCCCGAAGCGCGGGCGCTCACTTCCGGTAACGAACATCTCACCTACGCCCGGCTCGCGCGGGAGATCGAACGCTGCGCCGCGGCGCTGCAATCGCTGGGTATTCGGCGCGGCGATCGCGTCGCCGTCTGGCTCGACAAACGACCCGAGACGGTCATCTCCTGTTTCGGCGCAGCCGCCGCCGGCGCCATCTTCGTGCCGATCAATCCACTCCTCAAGGCCGAGCAGGTGCACTATCTGCTGCGCGACAGCGGCGCGCGCTGCCTTGTCACCGCCCCGACGCGGCTGCGCACCCTGCTACCTTGGCCCGAAGGCATCGCACCGCTGGTGCTCGCCGTGGAGGAAGCGGGACAAAGTACGCCGCCCGAAGCCCGTTCCTATCATGAGTGCCTGGCGCAGGCCGGCACCTTCGCCGCGCCGTCCGCCACGGAGCACGACGTCGCCGCCATCCTCTACACTTCTGGCAGCACGGGACGCCCCAAAGGGGTGGTGCTGTCGCATCGCAATCTCGTCGCCGGCGCCCAATCGGTGGCGAGCTATCTGGAAAATTCCCCGGACGACGTACTGCTCGCGGCGCTGCCGCTCTCGTTCGACGCGGGCTTTTCCCAGCTCACCACGGCTTTCTGCGCCGGGGCGCGCGTGGTGCTGCTCAACTACCTGCTGCCCGTCGACGTGCTGCGCACCCTGGAGCGCGAGCACGTCACGGGGCTCACCGCCGTGCCGCCGCTGTGGGTGACGCTCGCCGAGCTCGACTGGCCGGCCTCCGTCGCTGCCCATCTGCGCTATTTCGCCAATACCGGCGGAAAACTGCCGCGGCGCACGCTCGAGCGCTTGCGCGCCCTCGCGCCTCAAGCCAAACCCTACCTCATGTACGGCCTCACGGAAGCCTTCCGCGCCACGTACCTGCCGCCGGAAGAGATCGACCGCCACCCGGATTCGATCGGCCGCGCCATTCCCAACGCCGAAGTGTTCGTACTGCGCGACGACGGCACCCCCTGCGCCCCGCGCGAAGTGGGTGAGATCGTCCAGCGCGGCCCCCTGGTGGCGCAGGGCTACTGGAACGACCCCGAGCGCACTGCCGAGCGTTTCCGACCCTTGCCCGCCGCCGTCGATCCGCGCCCGGCGCAAGTGCCGGCGCGCGAGTGGGCGGTGTTCTCCGGGGACTACGGCTGGATCGACGAAGAGGGTTACCTCTACTTCGCCGGGCGACGCGACGAGATGATCAAGACCTCCGGCTACCGCGTCAGCCCCACCGAGATCGAAGAGGTGCTCCTCGCCTCCGGGCTCGTGCGTGAGTGCTGCGCCTGCGGGCTGGAAAACGAGCGGCTCGGCCAAATCATCGCCGTGGCGCTGCAACCGGCGGTCGAACCCTTCGATCCGGAAACCTTGCGTCGCCATTGCCGCCAGCACCTACCCCCCTACCAGGTACCACACGTCTTCCTCGTGTCCGATCACCCCCTGCCGCGCAACCCCAACGGCAAGCTCGACCGGCCGGCGATTCGCGAGCGGCTCGCCCGGCACCACAAGACCAAGACGCACCTATGACCCCGGAACACGCGCCGATGAACGAATTCCCCGTCGACGCGCGTGGTGAGCTCACCGTGGGCGGCCTGCCGCTCACCCGGCTTGCCGAGCGCGTCGGCCGCACGCCTTTCTACGCCTACGACCGAAGCCGGATAGGTGCGCGCGTGGCCCGCGTGCGCGAGGCGATCGGCCCCGAGGTGCGCCTGCACTATTCCCTCAAGGCCAATCCCTTCCCGCCGCTCGTGGCGCTACTCGCGCGCAAGACCGACGGGTTCGACGTGGCCTCCGGCGGCGAGATGGCGCTTGCCCTCGACTGCGGCATGGCCCCCGAGCGCATCGCCTTTGCCGGTCCCGGAAAGCGCGACGAAGAGCTGCGCCAGGCGCTGGCCGCGGAGATCACGATCACGCTCGAATCCGAGCGCGAACTGCCGCGCGTGCTCGCCCACGCCGAGTCGCTCGGCATCGCACCGCACCTCGCGCTGCGCCTCAACCCCGATTTCGAGCTCAAGCGCGCCGGCATGAAGATGGGCGGCGGGGCCAAACCCTTCGGCATCGACCTCGAGCGCGCTCCCGCCCTGCTCGAATCCCTCCAGGCTGCCGGCCTCGCCCTCGAGGGGCTGCACCTCTACGCCGGCTCGCAGATCCTCGATGCCGAAACGCTCGTGGCCGTGCAGCGCGCTTCCTTCGATCGCCTCGTGCGCCTTGCCGAACGGCTCCCTGCGCCGCCGCGCTGGCTCAACCTCGGCGGCGGGTTCGGCATCCCCTATTTTCCCGGCGAGCAGCCGCTCGCGCTCGAACCGGTGGGCGAGAACCTGCGCGCGCTCGCCGCCGAGCTGCACCGTCTCCTGCCCGCAACCGAGCTCGTCATCGAACTGGGGCGCTACCTCGTAGGCGAGGCAGGCCTCTACGTCTGCCGCGTGCTCGACAAGAAACGCTCGCGCGACACCACCTTCCTCGTGGTCGACGGCGGCCTGCACCAGCATCTGGCCGCGAGCGGCAACTTCGGCCAGGTGATCCGCAAGAACTACCCCGTGGCGATCGGCAACAAGATGCACCTGCCGGCGAGCGAACGGGTCACCGTGGTCGGGCCGCTGTGCACCCCACTCGACATCCTCGCCCAAGAGGTGCTGCTGCCGCCGGCCGAACCGGGCGATCTCTTCGTGGTCTATCAATCCGGTGCCTACGGCGCGAGCGCGAGCCCGCGCGCCTTCCTCTCCCATCCCGACGTGACCGAAACCCTCGTATGAAACGAACACTTCCCTTTCCGTTGCCCGATGGCGACGACGCGCTCTTTTGCTTGGTGCGCCATGGCGAAACCGACTGGAACCGCGAGAAGCGCATCCAGGGGCATCTCGACGTGCCCCTCAGCGACACCGGCCGCCGCCAGGCGCTGGCGGTGCGCCGTGCCCTCGCCGGCATCCCCTTCGCCGCGCACTATGCGAGCGACCTCGCGCGCACGCTCGAGACCGCCCGCCTCATCCTCGGCGAAGACGCGCCCCTTCAGCCGCATCCGGGCCTGCGCGAGCGGCATTGCGGCCACTTCCAGGGCCTTCTGCCCGAAGAAGCCGAACGGCTCGATCCCCAAGGCTACGCCCGCTACGCGAGCCGTGATCCCCACTACCGACCGCCCGGCGGTGAAGCGCTTCTCGAAACCTTCACCCGCATCGGCCGCACGCTCGACGAACTCGCCCGCGCCCATCGCGGTGAAGCCGTGCTCCTCGTCACCCACGGCGGCGTGCTCGACGCCGTGCGCCGCCACGTCGAGGGGCTGCCGCTCGAGCGCAAGCGCGACTTCCCCATCCCCAACTGCGGCCTGTCGTGGGTGCGCTGGGGGCAGCAGCGCGCCATCCTCGCCTGGGCCGAGACCTCGCACCTCGAAGCGCCGGCGCGCGACGAGATCGCCGCGATGTGACCCCGCGCCCCGTGCTAGAATTTCCCGTTTCCGAACCCCGACGGAGTCCCCCATGTTCCGCAAAGCCGATGGCCTCGCCCAGGTCGACCCGGAGCTCTTCGCCGCGATCGAAGCCGAAAACCGCCGGCAGGAAGAGCACATCGAACTCATCGCCTCCGAGAACTACGTCTCCTATGCCGTCATGCAGGCGCAGGGTTCGCAGCTCACCAACAAGTACGCGGAAGGCTATCCCGGCAAGCGCTACTACGGCGGCTGCGAACACGTCGACGTCATCGAGCGCCTGGCCATAGAGCGGCTGAAGAAACTCTTCGGCGCGGAAGCCGCCAACGTGCAGCCCCACTCCGGCTCGCAGGCGAACCAGGCGGTGCTCATGGCCTTCGCCAAGCCCGGCGACACCATCATGGGCATGAGCCTGGCGGAGGGCGGACACCTCACGCACGGCATGCCGCTCAACCTCTCCGGCAAATGGTTCAACGTCGTCGCCTACGGGCTCAACGAGCGCGAGGAGATCGACTACGACCGCATGGAGCGGCTGGCGCACGAGCACAAACCCAAGGTCATCGTCGCCGGCGCCTCGGCCTATTCGCTGCGCATCGACTGGGAACGTTTCGCCAAGGTCGCCCGCGATGTGGGGGCGATCTTCTGGGTCGACATGGCCCACTACGCCGGCCTCATCGCCGCCGGTTTCTACCCCAACCCCGTGCCGCACGCCGATGTCGTCACTTCCACCACCCACAAAACCCTGCGTGGGCCGCGTGGCGGCGTCATCCTCATGAAGGCCGAGCACGAAAAGGCGATCAACTCCGCCATCTTTCCCGGCCTGCAGGGCGGTCCCCTCGTGCACGTCATCGCTGCCAAGGCCGTGGCCTTCAAGGAAGCCATGAGTCCCGAGTTCAAGCGCTATCAGGAACAGGTCGTGCTCAACGCCCAGGTGATGGCGCGCGTGCTCGGCAACGAGCGGGGCCTGCGCATCGTCTCCGGCCGCACCGAATCGCACCTCTTCCTCGTCGACCTGCGTCCCAAGGGCGTCACGGGCAAGGACGCCGAAGCGGCGCTGGGGCGGGCTCACATCACGGTCAACAAGAACGCCATTCCCAACGACCCGGAAAAACCCATGGTCACCTCGGGCATCCGCATCGGCACCCCGGCCATGACCACCCGCGGCTTTGGCGAACTCGAAGCCGAACAGGTCGCGCACCTCATCGCCGACGTGCTCGATGCGCCGAGCGACGAAACCGTGCTCGCCCGCGTGCGGGAACGAGTGGCCGAGCTCTGCCGTCGTTTCCCCGTCTACGAGCATTGATTCCTCGCGATGAAATGCCCTTTCTGTGGTGACGCGGACACGCAGGTGCTTGATACGCGCGAAGGCGACGACGGCAGCGTCGTGCGTCGCCGCCGCCGCTGCGCCAACTGCCAGCGCCGTTTCACCACCTACGAACGGGTCGATCTCAAGCCCCCGGTCGTCGTCAAGCGCGACGGCTCGCGCGAGGACTTCGACCGGGAAAAGCTCACCGCCAGTTTGCGGCTGGCCTTGCGCAAGCGCCCCGTGCCCGCCGAGACGATCGAACACACGATCGAGCGCATCGAAGCGGAGCTCTTGTCGAGCGGCGCGAGCGAAGTCCCCAGCACCATGATCGGCGAGATGGTGATGGAAGCCCTGAAGCGCCTCGATAAAGTCGCCTACGTGCGCTTCGCCTCGGTCTACCTCAACTTCGAGGACGTCGGCAAGTTCGCCGAGCTCATCCGCGACGTGCAGGCGAGCGCCCGACGCAAGCGCAGCGAGAAGAACACCGACGACGATGCCGCCGACCTCGTCCGTTCCTAACGACCCGTACTGGATGCCCCGGGCGCTACGGCTCGCGCGCAAAGGGCTGGAGACCACCACGCCCAATCCGCGCGTCGGCTGCGTCATCGTCTCCTCCGACGGACGGCTGCTCGGCGAAGGGTGGCACGAGCGCGCCGGCGAACCGCATGCCGAAATCCACGCCCTGCGCCAGGCGGGAGCGGCCGC
>JAQUGB010000229.1 GCA_028684345.1 Tepidiphilus sp.
GTGGCCACGCACGGACGGCACGACCCCTGTGTGGGGATTCGCGCCACGCCCATCGCCGAGGCCATGCTCGCGCTGGTGCTGATGGATCAGGCGTTGCGCCATCGGGCGCAGTGCGGTGACGTGGTGCCTCCCGTTTCCCCTCTCCCCGGGGTGGCGCCGGGCGTGGTGGGTCCGGTTCCCTCGCCCCGCTGACCCCGTGGTGCAACGGGAGGCATTGCCTTATTGGCGCTTGTCGCTCTATAACCTGAGCTATTTCGCCTTCCTGGGTATTTTTGCCCCTTATTTTTCTCTCTACCTCGCCGCGCTCGGTTGGACGGCCGGCGCGATCGCTGCCGCGATGGCGCTGATGCAAGCCATGCGCGTGCTTGCGCCTCCCTTGTGGTCTCTGCCCTTGGAACGAGGGGTGGGCCATGTCGCTCTGTTGCGTCGGGCGGCCGTGATGGCGCTCGCGGCCGGGGGCGTGTTCTTGGTGGCCAGTGAGCCGCGCTGGGTGTTACCAGCCGTGGCAGTGATCGGTTTTTGTTGGAGTGGAGCGCTGCCGGTGTTCGAGGCGCTCACTTTCGCGCACTTGCGCGAAGAGGCACACCGCTATGCGCGGATCCGGCTGTGGGGTTCGATCGGTTTCATCTTCGCGGTGCTCGGTCTTGGTCATTGGCTCGAGCGAGACGGCGTGGAGACGTTACCGGTATGGTTGGTGGCGGCACTGGCCGGCGGGGCCTTGATGGCCTTCGCCTTGCCAGAACCCACTCCGACGCGAGTTTTGGTCCGAACCTTGCCGCCATGGCGTACCGTGTTGGCGCGTCGTGAGGTGACGGCTTTTCTGCTCGCCTCTTTCGCCATGTCGGCAGCGCATGGGCCGCTGTATGTTTTCTATTCCATGCACCTCGATCGCTTGGGGTACGGTAAGGAGGCAATCGGCGCGCTCTGGGCGCTGGGTGTGGCTTCCGAGATCGTGTTATTCTGGGCTTTGCCTGGACTACTGCGGCGTTTTACCGTGCGCACGCTCTTGTTCGTTGCCTACGGTGCGGCCGTGGTACGTTTCCTCGCAATCGGATGGGGCGGAGGCTGGCCAGTGGTCGTGGTGCTGGCGCAACTGTTGCACGCGGCCACGTTCGGCGTGTTCCACGGCGCGAACGTGCACTTGCTGCGGCAGTGGTTTCCCGGCCCCTTGCTCGCGCGCGGCCAGGCGCTCTATGGCAGCTTGTCCTTCGGGGCAGGCGGAATGCTGGGAGCCATGGTGTCCGGCTGGTCTTGGTCGGCCCTGGGGCCAGAGTGGACCTATACCCTCGGCAGTGCGTTTGCGCTGTCCGGAATGGGCTGCGTTGCCATCGCGCTACGCCAAGGTGCTAGCGTCGATGACGAGGTTGTGAAATAATTGCGCGCCATGGGCGCGCTCGACCCGGAGAGAACCTTCGATGAACGCCAAGACGTTGTATGACAAATTGTGGGATGCGCATCTGGTGCGCCAAGAGCCCGATGGCACGGCCCTCATCTACATCGATCGCCACCTGATCCATGAGGTAACGAGCCCCCAGGCGTTCGAAGGGCTGCGTCTGGCGGGGCGAAAGCCCTGGCGGACGGGTTCCATCGTCGCTACGGCCGATCACAACGTTCCCACCGACCCCGGCGAGAGCGAGATCCACGATCCCGTCTCGCGCGAGCAAGTCGTCACCCTCGACCAGAACATCCGTGCCTTCGGGGCGCTGCGTTACTTTCCCTTTCGCGATCCTCGCCAGGGCATCGTGCACGTCATCGGCCCGGAGAGCGGGGCGACGCTGCCGGGCATGACCGTGGTGTGCGGTGATTCGCACACGTCCACGCACGGGGCCTTTGCCTGTCTCGCCCACGGCATCGGCACTTCCGAAGTCGAGCACGTGCTCGCCACCCAATGCCTCATCCAGAAGAAAGCCAAGAACATGCGCGTGCGCGTCGACGGCAGTCTGCCGCCGGGCGTCTACGCCAAGGACGTGATCCTGGCGATCATCGGGCAAATCGGCACCGCCGGCGGCACCGGGCACGCCATCGAATTCGCCGGTGAGGCGATCCGCTCGCTCTCCATGGAAGGGCGCATGACGGTGTGCAACATGGCGATCGAGGCCGGCGCGCGCGTGGGCATGGTCGCGGTGGACGACAAGACCATCGACTACTTTCGCGACAAGCCGCTCGCGCCCAAGGGCGAGCTGTGGGAGCAGGCAGTGGAATACTGGCGCACCCTCGTCTCCGATCCCGATGCCCGGTTCGACCGCGAGGTGGTGCTCGATGCCGCCACCCTCAAGCCGCAGGTCACCTGGGGCACTTCGCCCGAGATGGTCACCGACATCGAAGGGCGCGTGCCCGACCCGGCCGCTTTCGCCGATCCGGTCAAGCGGGACGCCGCCGAGCGCGCGCTCGCCTACATGGGGCTGGAGCCAGGCACGCCGATCGGCGAGATCCGCGTCGATCAGGTCTTCATCGGCTCGTGCACCAACTCGCGCATCGAGGATCTTCGCGCGGCCGCCGCCGTCGTGCGCGGGCGCAAGAAAGCGCCCAACGTCAAGCGCGTGCTGGTGGTGCCCGGTTCGGGCCTGGTGAAGAAGCAGGCCGAGGAAGAGGGGCTGCACCGTATTTTTCTGGAGGCCGGGTTCGAATGGCGCGACCCGGGCTGCTCCATGTGCCTGGCGATGAACGCCGATCGGCTCGAACCCG
>JAQUGB010000230.1 GCA_028684345.1 Tepidiphilus sp.
CTTGACGGGATAGATTGGCGCTTCCATCCCCAAGGGCGTGAGCAGCCGCGGGCTATCCACGCCGGCGCAGACCACGATCGCATCGGCCGTGAGTTCGAAGGCCCCGGCCGGCCCCTCGAAGCGCGCCGCCTCGCAGCGCCCCTTGCCCAAACGCCAGCCGCTCCAGCGCGTCTCGAAGAGCACTTCGGCCCCCGCCTGGCGTAGCCGCTCCACCATCTCCTCGCAGAACCGGCGCGCGTCGCCGGATTCATCTTCCGGCGCGTACAGGGCACCGCAGAGTTTTGCGGCCACGGGCGTGAGCGCCGGCTCGATCTCCACCGCCTCGGCGGGCGAGATCGCCCGAACGGTGATCCCCATCTCGCGCAGTTCCGCCTCGTGCCGCCGCCCGGTTTCCCAGTCGCGCGGGGAGAAGAAGAGGTGCAGGATGCCGCGGGTCTGCACGTCGTATTCCAGGCCGAGCGCCTCGCGCCAGCGGCGCAGCACCTGCAGGCTGTGGCGAGCGAGCAGGGCGATGGCCCGTGCGTTGCGCTCATGGCGCGAGGGCAGGCATTCGCGCAGAAACGCCGTGAGCCAGCACCATTGCCGGGCATTGAGCGAGGGGCGCCAGCGAAACGGCCCGTCCTCGCGAGTGAGCGACTCCAGCGCGATCAAAGGCGCCTTGGGGCTCGACCAGGGGTGCGGATGACTCACCGAGATTTGCGCCCCGTTGGCATAGCTCGCGCCGCGCCCCGGCGCCTCGCGCGCATCCACCAGCGTCACCGTATGCCCTTCCTCGCACAAGGCCCAGGCCGTGGACACGCCGATGACGCCGGCACCGATCACGAGGGTTTTCATGGGGATCCTTTCTCCATCGGACGAAATGGGCAAGTCACCTGCCTTGTATGTCGAACAGTGTAGCGCATAAAAAAACACGTTACGCGTGCAGATGGCTTTCGTGGCAGACTTCGAGGTTTCCCCTCGGTCGAGGAATTCGAATGATTCGTTGCACTTTCTCGTACCTTACGTCGCCTTTCATCGGCTCGGCTACGGGCGTATTCACCTCCGGTACGTTCGCGGTGAGAAAACGATGAGCGAAAGGGGGTACGAACGCTGGTCGGAAATCCGGGCGTTGCTGCGCCTCGCCGGGCCGATGGTGCTATCGCAGGTGGCGTTCGTGCTCATGGGGCTGGTGGATACGGCCATGTCGGGGCACGCGGGGGCGCAGGAGCAGGCGGTGGTGGGGCTCGGGGTGGCACTGTGGATTCCGATCTTCATCGGCCTGATGAACGTGGTTCAGGCGGTGAGCCCCTTCGTGGCGCGGCACTATGGGGCGGGGGATCATCAGGCGATCGTGCGCGACACCCGCGAGGCGATGTGGCTGGCGCTCTGGACTTCGCTGGTGCCGCTGGCGGCCTTGCCTTTCGTGCCGGCGGTGTTGCGCGCCTTTGGGATCGAGCCGGAACTGGCGGAAAAGACGACCTTTTTCCTGGAAGGAATCGGCTGCGGTCTGCCGGCGGCGCTAATGTTCCGGGCGATCGCCTTCTATTCGGCGAGCGTGGACCGGCCCAAACCGATCATGACGATAGCGTTTCTTGGGCTCGGGATCAACGCGTTTTTCAACTGGGTGCTGATCTACGGCCAATTGGGGGCGCCGGCTCTGGGGGGTGCGGGATGCGGCTGGGCCACGGCGATCGGGATGTGGTGCAGCCTCGTGGTGATGGGGCTGTGGACGGCGTTCGCGCCGGCCTATGCGCCGTTTCGCCTCTGGCGCGGCGGCTGGAGCTGGCCGAGCTGGGAGGGGCAGAAGCGTTTATTGCGTCTAGGGTTGCCCATGGGCGGGGCGGGGCTTGCGGAGGTGGCGGCCTTCACGGGCATCGCGGTGCTGATCGGGCGCTTCGGGCCGGTGCAGATCGCGGCGCATCAGGTGGCGCTCAACGTGGCTTCGCTCCTTTTCATGTTGCCGGCGGGTATCGGCGCGGCGCTGGCGATCCGGGTGGGGCAGGGCCTGGGCGCGGGCGATCCGGCGCGGGCAAGGTGGCTCGCCTGGATGGGAGTGGCGGTAGGGCTGGCGATCGGGGTGCTGATGATGGGGCCGGTGCTGGCGGGGCGGCATGCGATCACGGCGCTCTACAGTTCGGATCCGGTGGTGCGGGATCTTGCGGCTTCGCTCCTGGTGCTGGCGGCATTATGGCAGGTGTTCGACGCGACGCAGGCGTGCATGATGGGCGCTTTGCGCGGCTATCATGTGACCCTGCTGCCCATGCTCCTCATGCTCGGGGCGTTTTGGCTGGTGGGTATCCCTCTGGGGGCCTGGCTCGGCTATGAAGGGGGGCCGTTCGGCCGCCCGTTGGGAGTGTTCGGTTTCTGGATCGGGCTGCTGGTGGGCCTTGCCTTGGTGTCGTGTGGCTTGGCGCTCATCCTGCGCACGGTGGCCGAGGCGGCGTTGTCGCGGTGCAGGACGAAGGAGGCGTGATGACGTTCTCGCTCGATTTTCCTGCATTGGTGTCGCAGTACGGTTATCTGGCGGTGTTCGTCGGCTGCTTTCTCGAAGGGGAGACGATTCTGCTGCTGGCGAGCTACGCCGCGCGGCGCGGATATCTCGATCCCTGGCTCGTCTGGGCCGTGGCGGCCTTTGCCGGTACGCTGGGGGATTTGTTCTTCTTCTGGCTGGGTCGGCGGCACAGGAGCTGGGTGC
>JAQUGB010000042.1 GCA_028684345.1 Tepidiphilus sp.
GCGTCGCCAGCGCAAAACCACCGAGCATCTCGACTTCACCGATTCCCGTACCTTCGACGCTGCGGTCGCAGCGCTCGCGCAGGATCGGGATTGGGCGCAGGGACTCGACGGACTCATTCTCGACGAATCCGCCGATTTGAAACCCGAGTGGTTCGCTGCTTTGCGTCGCAGTGTCTCCCCCGATACCCGCTGGTTGGTACTTCTCGATGCCGATCAACGGGTGCATCCCCACACCTGCGACATGGCCCCGTGGTGGGAGACGGAGCTACCGCAGGCGATCCGCTTCAGCGCCCGCGAGAATTTCCGCTCGCCGCGTGCCCTGGTCGAAACCCTCAATCTGCTCGAACTCACCGGAGAACCCCTCCTCTCGCACCATCCCTTTGCCGGCGAGCCGCCGGAATTCGAGGTCTACCCCGACGACGACCCGGCAGCGCTGCTGCGAGCCACCGAAACCGTCCTCGAGCGCTGGTTCGCCGACGGGATCGCACCGCAGGACGTTGCCGTCTTGAGTTTTCAGGGGCGGGGACACAACGCGATCCTCGCGCAGGACACGCTGGCGGGTTGCCGTGTGCGCCGGTTTACGGGGCAATTCGACGCCCAAGGCGCTCCCCAATGGAGCGAGGGTGAACTGCTCGTCGATACCGTCCTGCGTTTCAAGGGGCTCTCCGCCCCGGCGGTGCTGCTCACCGAAACCGACTGGGCCCAGTTCGACGAATCCGCACGCCGGCGACTCTATGTCGCGCTCACCCGCGCCGAATGGCGCGCTGCCGTGGTACTCAGCGAACGGGCGGCGCGCGATGTGAAAGCGCAGCTGGAAAAGGAGTCCTGAACCCGGCGTGGCCATAATCACGCCTGAGCGCTGAGGCCACAGCGGCCTTGGGCAAGAAAAAAACGAGGCACGAGGCCGCAACGAATGGCCAGAACAAGGGGAAATCGGGGGGAATTCAGTGCCGAGTGTCATGAAGAGCCGGTTTCACTGCGAATTTCTCGGAAAACGGGGGTTGATCGAGGTTCCCAGAAGAAGACGGAGTGATGCGCGGCAAGATCGAACTCTTTAGCCTCGATGCGCTGGTGAACATGGCAACGGCTGCTGGGCTTCATATTGAAATGCGGATACTCGAAACCACCTGATTTACTTGTCAGGTCGCGGATCAATGCAATCGTCCGGGACCCGACACATAAAGAACAAAGGAATCGTCATGGATCTGAGATCTGGCAATGCGCCAAGAATGGTCTTTGATCCATATGATTTTTAGTCCATAATTGCGAGATGATTTCGGCAAGTGCATGACATGACCTGGACGGTCCTCTTTCACGACGCCTTCGACGAGGAATTCAGCGCCCTGAGCGACGGATTGCAGGACGAGCTCTTGGCGCACGCCAAGTTGTTGGCCGAGTTTGGGCCGAACCTGGGGCGACCGACGGTCGACACCCTCAAGGGGTCTCGTCACCTCAACATGAAGGAACTGAGGTTCTCCTGGAAAGGGCAGCTTTGGCGCGTCGCCTTTGCCTTCGATCCCCTGCGCCAGGCCATCTTGCTCGTGGCAGGCAACAAAAGCGGCGCAGACCAACGTCGTTTCTATAAACGACTGATCCGGATCGCCGATGAGCGCTATGACGAACACCTCGACGAACTCGCCGACAGGACGAAGGAGTGATCCCATGCCAAGGACGCTTGATGACATCATGGCCACTTTGCCGGAAGATCGCCGGCAGCGAATCGAAACACGGGCCCAGGAACTGGCTACGCTCAAGGACCTGCGCCTGGCCTTGCAAAAGACCCAGGAAGAGCTCGCGGCCACCCTAGGGGTACGTCAGGACACGATCTCCCGGCTGGAGAGGCGCAGCGACATGCTGCTGTCTACCTTGCGCCACTACATCGAAAGTATGGGGGGCACACTTGAGCTGGTCGCCAAGTTTCCCAACCGACCTCCCGTCGTGATCGAACACTTGGGAAGGGAGTCGTCGGACAAGGCCAGCAACGACGAAGAGGCCACCGTCTAGCCGGAAGAGTGGACCGGAATCCTCCCTTCAGCCTGGCCGCCGGGCTCTCGGTGCCAGCGGGCCACGCACGAGGCCTTGGCCCCAACGGGAAGCCCGCAACCAACAGGAGATTGCTCCGGGAAGGAAAAGCCACTTCAGGGCACGCCGGCGGCTCTATGTCGCGCTCACCCGTGCCGAATGGCGCGCTGCCGTGGTGCTCAGCGAACAGGCTGCGCGCGATGTGAAAGCGCACAGGAAAAGTGTCAGATTCCTGATTTTCCGGAAAACGGGGGTGGTTGAGAGTTCCTTGGTATGCGCGGCCCGGTCAGTGCAGGGCGGCGAGTGCGGCTTCCGGTGCCTTGTCGAGCACTTTGAGCAATGCCTTGGCCGCGCCTGTTGGGCGGCGCTTTCCTTGTTCCCAGTTGCGGATGGTGTCCAGCGGAACATTGATCCGCTCGGCAAATTCCGCTTGGCTTAGCCCCAAACGCAGGCGGACGCGGCGCACGAAACGGGCAACGTCTTGCAGCGCGTCGATCTCATCGGCAGTGGCCTGTCGGGCAATGTCGGTTTCCGTCGTAGCATCCACCCGTTCGGGATCGATGCGCCCAATATCCAGCGATTCTGGAATTTCTGGGTCAATCCTCATGCGTACGATTTTCATAGTGCTTGATCTCCCGTTGGTTGGCCTTGCGGGCCGAGATGATGCGAATTACGCCATTCCTGGGCGTATAGACCACGACGAAGAGCCGACCTTCGATCTTGCCCATCAACTGGTAACGTTCTTCGCCGTAGCTGTATCGGGTGTCGGCCTGGATCAGGCGATTCGGATCGAAAAAGGCTCTGGCCGCATAGGCGAAATCAAACCCACGCTCGAGGAAGCACGCTTCGCTTTTTGTCTCATCCCATTCGAAATCCATGGTCCGATTGTAGTTCAAAGGACTACCCACCACAAGGGAACCCGCTTCGGCCAGCGTCTTTTCGGGATGTGACGCATTGCGTGACGCGGGAAGTGATGGGGGTGGCGTTGCAGGGGAAAAATGAAAAACGCCCGGCATCTAACCGGGCGTTTCGTTTTCCGCGATGCGGCGGAGGTCAGCCGCAGGTGCCGACCGCGCCGCAGGCGGTGCAGAAGTCGCAGCCGTCCTTGCGGATCACGGCGTAGTTGCCGCATTCGCTGCAGCGCGCGCCTTGCATGAGCTTGGGATCGCGCTCGTCGCGCGGTGCTTCCAGCAGGCCCATCTCGCGGATGGGGAAACCCCGTTCATCCAGGATGCCGAGCATGGCGTAGCGGTGGATGATGAGGCGGGCGAGGTAGGCCACGGTGCTGGGGAAGTTTTGCTGGCGCCGATCGCCGGGCACGAAGGCCATAAAGTCGCCCAGGGGCTCGGGGTAGTTGAGGAGTTTGCGCAGCTTCATGCCGATCCAGGCCGGGTCGATGACACGCATGTCGAGCGACAGGATCCGGGTGAGGCCGTCGAGCGAGCGCGGATAATGGCCGGCGAGCCACATGGCGTAGGGTCGGGTCATGGGGCCGGCACCGTCGGGTGAGGGCAGGGTGATCTCTTTCAGGCCCAGGATGAAATCGTCGCCCGTGGTCGGGTTCTGGATGTCCACCGTCCAGGAGAGCGTGCCCTCCGTGCCGGTCTTGGGCTCGTGGCGGCTGAAGAGGCTGTCGAGCACGGGCGTGTCTCCGAGGTGCTCGAAGGCGCCGAGCCGCTCGCAGCGGTAGCGCACCACCTGACCAAAGGCGGAGACGACGCTGGGGAAGCGCTTGGGCTCGCCATGCGGCGGGAAGGGCATGTCGAAAGATTTCTCGCCCACGACTTTGGCGAGCTCTTCGAGTTTGATCTGCAGCCAGCCGCGGTCGTTGGCGCGCATGTCCATGGAGAGCGTTTTGGCGACCGCGCCGAGGCCGCGGGGCTGGTCGGCGCCATTGACCCAGACTTCGAAGGGGAAGGCGCCGTGTCCGTTCTGGTCGATGTGGCCGACGAAGAGCGCGAATTCGCCCTCCGGGGTCTCGAGCATGTAGGTCCAGGCGGGGTTGCCGTCGGGCAGTTTCGGCCGCCCCGGCCAGCGCAGGCTGGAGAGGACCGGCGCGGGCAGTTTCTGGATGGACAGGCGCCGGTTGGCATCGGCGAATTCGAGCTCGCTCGTCTCGGGCGTCTTCTCTTTGGGAGGCTCGACCGTGAGGATGGCGCCGACGACGTTGTTGGGCCGGTAGGTGGCCAGCCCCTTGAGGCCGGATTTCCAGGCGAAGGTGTAGAGGTCCTGGAAGTCCTCGTAGGGGTAGTCTTCGGCGACGTTGACGGTCTTGGAGATGGAAGTGTCGATGTAGGGGGCGACCGCCGCGACCATGGCGGCGTGGGCCTTGGCCGAGATCTCGAGCGCGGTGACGAAGGCGGGCGGCAGGTGCTCCACGTCGCCGCCCAGATGCTTGTAGAGCCGCCAGGCGTGGTCTTCGACGCTGTATTCCTTGAAGGTGCCGTCGGCCATGCGCTTGCGCCGGGTGTAGGTGTAGGAGAAGGGCGGCTCGATCCCGTTGCTCGCGTTGTCGGCAAAGGCGAGCGAGATGGTGCCGGTGGGCGCGATGGAGAGCAGGTGCGAGTTGCGGATGCCGTGCTTGCGGATCAGCGCCTTGAGTTCGGCGGGCAGGCGCGAGGCGAAGTTGCCGCCGGTGAGGTAGAGGTCGGGATTGAAGAGGGGGAAGGCGCCGCGTTCCTTGGCGAGTCCCACCGAGGCGGTGTAGGCCCGGTCGCGCATGTAGCGCGAGATCTCGGAGGCGGTGAGGCGCGCTTCTTCGGCGTCGTAGCGCTTGCCGAGCATGATGAGCGCGTCGCCCAGACCGGTGAAGCCAAGGCCGATGCGCCGTTTGCTCATGGCCTCGCGCTGCTGCTCGGGCAGGGGCCAGTGGGTGACGTCGAGCACGTTGTCGAGCATGCGCACGGCCACGTCGATCACTTTGCCGAAGGCCTCGAAATCGAAGCGTGCTTCGTCGGTGAAGGGGTCACGCACGAAGCGCGTCAGGTTGATCGAACCGAGATCGCAGCAACCGTAGGGGGGAAGGGGTTGCTCCGCGCAGTTATGAACGTAGAGGCCGTTCGCATCGAAGGCGTGGACCTCGGCCACCGTGACGTCGAACACGGGCTCTTCACCCTCCGGGACGAGACGGTGGACGGTGGCGGTGAAGCGCTCGCGATTGGGCGTGCGCACATAGGCATCGAGCAGGGACTGCAGCCGTGCGGCTTTTTCCGTGTCGGCAAAGCCGATGGATTCGGCGAAGCGGGCGACGTTGTCACCGCTGATGATGAGTTCGTGAAGGGCCTGGGTGTCGTAGGCCCGCTCGCTGCCCCGACCGTCGGGCAGGACCCGCAGGCCGGCCGGGCGGCGGTTGCGATACAGGCGCGAGGCGATGCCCAGGCGCAGCAGCATGCGCTGGACGGTGCGCAGCCGTTCTTCGTCGGTTTGGGTCAGGCGGATGCTCACGCCTTTGTCCTGCGAGCCCTGCACCGAGCCGTCGGCGTCGAAGAGACCGCGCAGCAGACCGCGGTAGAAGTCGCTGGAGCGGCGCTCCACGGCAGCGGTGAGGCATTTGTTGCCCGGGGTCATGCCGAGTTCGAGGGCGAGACGGCGCAGGGCGCCGGAGGCGAGGCGGAATTCGCCACGCCCAAGGATGGGGCGTTGCCAGCCTTGAAAATCGGCCCGGTGTGGCAGGGCGCGCGCCGCGGTCTCGGCGGCTTGCAGGATGCCGGCCGCGCCGACGGACGGAAGGGCTTCGCCGTTGGCGGTGAGCCGCAGCGCGGGATCCCAGACGCTGAGGACGGCCTTGTCCGTTTTGAGTACGCCGTCGCCCACGAGCAGCCCGAGGAGGTACCCTTCGTCGAAACTGCCTTCGCCCTTCCAGCCTGGCAGACGGCGGTGATCGTGCAGCACGATCCGATCGCCCGGGGCGAGTTCTCCGGCCTTGACCCATTCGGTCTGCAGGCGCTCGCGCGTCTTGCGTGTGACGCGGCGTACGGGATGGTCGGCGGTCAGGCGGAGCTGATGCCCTTCTTCGGTCTCCAGACGGAACACGGGTTTGATGCCGGTGGGGAAGAATCCGGCCGATTCGGTGGGATAGGTCTTGCCGTCGACTACGGCGAGGAAGGGGCGGCCGATGAGTTCGTGCACCTGGCGCGCGCCTTCGCTCGTCATCACCCAGGTATCGGCGGTGACACAAGGATTGGTGGCCTCGATCGTTTCGCAGTAATAGAGGTTGTTGTCCTGGTTGATGCGGTCGATGAAGAGCACGCCTGGTTCGGCGTGGTCGTAGGTCGAGCGCATGATCTGGTCCCAGAGCTCGCGCGCGCGTACCTTGCGATAGACCCAGAGTTTGTCTTCGCGCTGGTAGGCGCCGGCGGCCTTGATTTCGGGGCCGGGCTCGGCCTTGTGCACGAGTTCGACCATCTCGTCGGCTTCGACCGCGCGCATGAAGGCGTCGGTGACCGCCACGGAGATGTTGAAGTTCGACAGATCGCCCTGGTCCTTGGCGTGGATGAAGGTTTCGATGTCGGGGTGGTCGCAGCGCAGCACGCCCATCTGTGCGCCGCGCCGCGCGCCGGCCGATTCCACTGTTTCACAGGAGCGATCGAAGACGCGCATGTAGGAGACGGGCCCGGAGGCGTTCGACTGGGTGCCGCGCACGAGCGCGCCGTGCGGGCGGATGCGGGAGAAGTCGTAGCCGACGCCGCCGCCGCGGCGCATGGTTTCGGCCGATTGGGCGAGCGCCGTGTAGATGCCGGGGTAGCCGTCGACCGATTCGGTGACGGAGTCGCCCACCGGCTGGACGAAGCAGTTGATCAGCGTGGCCTGCAGCTGGGTGCCAGCGGCGCTGTTGATGCGCCCGGCGGGGATGAATCCGTGTTCTTGCGCCCAGAGGAATTTCTTTTCCCAGGCGGGGCGTTCTTCTTCCTTTTCCACCGCGGCGAGCGCCCGGGCGACGCGCCGGCGCACGTCGGAGACAGTGCGTTCATCGCCTTTGGCATATTTTTCCAGGAGGACCTCCGTGGAGATCTCCTGCGGCGGGAGGTTGTCGATGGTGGGTTTGGTCGTGGTTTTTTCTTGGCTCATCGGAAGGCTCCTGGGCGTTTCGTTGGAGCGAACTATAGCCCAGAAATGGTGTAAACGCAAAAAAATAAAATTCAATAAAATCAATTGGTTGTAAAAAATATAGTATCAAAGAGGTTTTGCGAACACAACATTTAGTATGATAAATGCATCCGATGCGGGGGATATCGCCTTGTGGACAAGCGCTTACGGCGCGTTTTTTCAGTTGCGGAGAAGGTCGAGCCTGTAATGCATTTTGAGTAGTTTCTGGAGGCGTTCGACCGTTTCCAGGGCGCTGCGAAGCTCGGCGCGCTCGAGTCGTCCGAGCGCAGAGAGGGGAAGGGTGTTGCGTGGGGGGTGTCCGGCGGCGAGGTGATCGAGTTGGGCGCGCAGTCGTAGTCGGCAGAGGAAGGCGAAAGCGGCGGCGAGTTCGCGCGATTCGGCACTCGGGATTACGTCGAGCGCAGCGAGCCGCTCGAGCCGATTGAACGTGTTGCCCTCGAGCGCTTGGTATTCGATGGCGAGGATGCGCACCCCGTCGGTGATGGCGAAGATGCCGGCTTTTTTCAGGTCGATCGCCCCTTCTTCGGGGGCATTGGCTTTGATCCGGCCAAACCATCCCAACGGTACCCTGAAGCGTATCGAGTTTTGTGCCATACGTGCGAGTGCGATGGGGTCGGTGCGGACGTGTTCATAATAGGTCTGACGCAGCGGGGTGGCGAGCGCGGCGTTGCCCGCGAGCGGCTTGAGGTCGGCGAGCATGCTGGCGTTCATCAAGTTGGCGGGCGTGGGGACGCTCAGCCAGTTGCGGATGAGCGCGCACCATTCCTGTTGTGTACGCCGCCATTGCGGGTTGCGCGTCATGATGCCGCCCGGGCAGGGGGGGATGCCGATGTCGAGGAGGCGTTGAGTGAGCGTTTCGCCGAAACCGGCAATGGCGGCGAGTTCTTCGGAGCTGCAGTCGTCGGCCTGGACGAAGGCGTTGTCTTGGTCGGTGGCGAGCGTTTGCTCACCGCGTCCCTGGCTGCCCAGGGCGAGGAAGGCGAGCCGATGCTGTAGGGCGAGGTCGGGCAGGGTGAGTTCGAAGACGCGGCGGGCGATCGCGTCTTCGAGATAGGCGATCACTTCGACGAGCTCGCGGATGGGGGTGCCGGCGCGGGCGAGGACCTCGACGAGGCGCTGTAGTTCGCGTTGTAGGGTGGCGAGGGAAGCGAAATCTTCCGCGTGTTCGATGTCGAGCGCGAGTTGGTGGGGCGAGTGGCGTTGCAGGCGCAGCAGGTCGGTCTGACTGAGGATGCCGACGAGGTTCCCATCGGCGTCGGTGACGCCGAGCCGGTGGATGCGATGACGCGCCATGAGATAGAGGGCGCGGTGCAGCGGCTCGGCTTCGCCCACCGTGACCAAGGGGGTGCTCATGATCCGGTCCACGGTGAGCGTGGAAGGTAGGAGGTTTTCCGCGACGACGCGGTTGCGGAGATCTCGGTCGGTGAGGATGCCGAGGGGTCGTTCGGGGGTTTCGGCCACGACCAGGCTGGAAATGCCGAGCGCCTGCATTTTGCGTGCGGCGACGTCGACTGGGGTCTGGGGCGGGCAGGCGTGGACCGTACCCGAGCACCAGCGTTCCACTGGTTGAAACAACGCGCTTTCTTCGCCGACCATGATCGTCTCCTCCCGTGCCGTCATTCTATCCGGGAAGACTCTGCCCTAGGGTAGACTTGCCGCTTCCGGGTGGCACGAGAGGTGGTGTGCGTTGCAAGAAGGTGATACGCTCGACGAGCGCTTCATGGCGCTCGCGCTCGCGGAGGCCGGCAAGGCGTGGGCTGCGGGCGAAGTGCCGGTGGGGGCGGTGGTGGTACGCGAGGGCGAGGTGATCGGGCGCGGCTTCAACCGGCCGATCTCGAGCCGGGATCCGACGGCGCATGCCGAGATCGTGGCCTTGCGCGAGGCGGCCCAGCGGCTCGACAACTATCGACTGCCGGGCTGCGTGCTCTACGTGACGCTGGAGCCTTGCCTGATGTGCGTCGGGGCGATGCTGCACGCGCGGCTGGCAGGCGTGATTTTTGGCGCGCACGATCCGAAGACGGGGGCGGCGGGGAGCGTGATCGATCCGTTTCGTGAGCGCCGGCTCAATCATCACACGACGGTGCGTGGCGGCGTGGCCGCCGAGGCGTGCGGGGCGTTGCTGCGAGCCTTCTTCGCCGAACGGCGCCTTATACGCAAAAAGGAGCGGGGATGTTGCTGATCGTGGCGCTCGATGCCCAACGGCTATGGTGTGTGGATGATGGAGCGGTGCTGGCGAGTTATCCGGTGTCGACGGCGGCGCGCGGCGCGGGCCAGCGTCGGGGCAGCCTGCAGACTCCGCTGGGGTGGCACCGGATTCGCGCGAAAATCGGCGCGGGGGCGCCCTTGGGAGCGGTGTTCGTCGGGCGCCGCCCGACGGGCGAGATCTGGACGCCGGAGCTCGCAGCGGCGCATCCCGACCGGGACTGGATCTTGACCCGCATTTTGTGGCTGTGCGGCGAGGAGCGTGGATTCAACCGTTTGGGTGAAGTCGATACGATGCGCCGCTACATCTACATTCATGGTGCGCCGGATACTGTGCCCATGGGCGTCCCCGGCTCGCACGGCTGCATCCGCATGCGTAATGCCGACGTGGCCGAGATCTTCGAACGGGTGCCGGTGGGGACGAAAGTGCGTATCGTGGCGCGGGCACAGGAGGTGGAAGGGGTCGTGTCTGCAAGGTTTCTTCTCGAGAAACGAGGGTGGCACAAGCCCTCCGTGTCAGAATAGTTGCCGTGCCGCCGCAGAACACAAGCCGGACGTGCCCGGCCTGTGGCCATGTATCGGCGGATGACCGGAGGACACAAGCGCAGTTCGTGTGCGTCGAATGCGGCTTCGAGGAGCACGCCGATCTGGTCGGCGCGATCAATGTTCTCAGGGCGGGACATGCCCGGTTCGCCTGTGAAGTGTGAAGAGATCCGGCCTGATTGGGATGTGGGGCTGCTGTTACAGCACCTCCGCCGCATGATCCGCGAGCCGCGAGCGTTCGCCGCGGGCGAGCAGCACGTGACCGCCGTGGGGCCAGCCTTTCATGCGCTCGACCACGTAGGTGAGCCCCGAGCTGCCTTCGGTGAGGTAGGGGGTGTCGATCTGGGCGAGGTTGCCCATGCACACCACCTTGCTGCCGGGGCCGGCGCGGGTGATGAGCGTGCGCATCTGCTTGGGGGTGAGGTTTTGCGCCTCGTCGAGCACGAGGAACTTGCGCACGAAGGTGCGTCCGCGCATGAAGTTGAGGCTCTTCACCTTGACTTTGCTGCGCACGAGATCCCCGGTGGTGGCACGGCCCCAGTCGCCGCCTTCGTGGGCGCCTCCCAGGAGCACTTCGAGGTTGTCTTCCAGCGCGCCCATCCAGGGGGTCATCTTTTCTTCTTCGGTGCCGGGCAGAAAGCCGATGTCTTCGCCAATCGGCACGGTGGTGCGGGTGAAGATGACTTCGGTGTAGCGTTTCTGCTCGAAGGTTTGCGCGAGCGCGGCGGCGAGCGTGAGGAGCGTCTTGCCGGTGCCGGCCTGGCCGAGGAGGGTGACGAAGTCGATCTCGGGGTCGAGCAGGAGGTCGAGGGCGAAGTTCTGCTCGCGGTTGCGCGCGGTGATGCCCCAGACGGCGTTTTTTTCGTGGCGGCGGTCGGTGAGGGTGCGCAGCACGGCGCGCTTGCCTTCCAGGGCGACGACGCGTGCTTCCAGGGGCTGCGGCCCTTCGAGGTAGACGAATTCGTTGAGGATGAGCTCGGGCACGATCGGCCCCTGGATGCGGTACCAGTCGTGGCCGGCGTCGCGCCAGGATTCGAGCCCTTTGGCGTGGCTTTCCCAGAAGTCGGGCGGTAGCGCCCGCACGCCGGGGTAGATGAGGTCGGTGTCTTCGAGGATTTTGTCGTTGCGGTAGTCCTGGGCGGCGAGCCCCAGTGCGCGGGCCTTGATGCGCAGGTTGATGTCCTTGGAGACGAGGATCA
>JAQUGB010000231.1 GCA_028684345.1 Tepidiphilus sp.
AGGCCGTAGAGCGTGTCGTTGGCGATCGAGAGCGCCTCGGCTTCGTCCTTGAAGGTGGTGACCGCCAGCACGGGGCCGAAGATCTCCTCCTGGAAGATGCGCATCTTGTTGTGCCCTTTGAAGATCGTGGGCTTGACGTAATAGCCGCCGGCGAGCTCACCGGGCAGTTTGGCCTGTTCGCCGCCGATGAGGCATTGCGCCCCCTCTTGCTTGCCGATGTCGAGATAGGAGAGGATTTTCTCCAGCTGCTCGGAGGACGCCTGAGCCCCGATCATCGTCTCGGTGTCGAGGGGGTTGCCCTGCTTGATCGCCTTGACGCGCTCGAGCGCACGGGACATGAATTTGTCGTAGATCGACTCCTGGATGAGCGCGCGCGACGGGCAAGTGCACACTTCGCCCTGGTTGAAGGCAAAGAGCACCATGCCTTCGATCGCCTTGTCGAAGAAGTCATCGTCGGCTGCAGCGACGTCTTCGAAGAAGATGTTGGGCGATTTGCCGCCGAGCTCGAGCGTGACCGGAATGAGGTTCTGGCTGGCGTACTGCATGATGAGCCGCCCGGTGGTGGTCTCGCCGGTGAAGGCGATCTTGGCGATGCGCGGACTGGTGGCCAGGGGCTTGCCCGCTTCGAGACCGAAGCCGTTGACGACGTTGATCACGCCCGGAGGAATGAGGTCGGCGATGAGCTCCATGAGCACCATGATGCTGGTCGGCGTCTGCTCGGCGGGTTTGAGCACGACGCAGTTGCCGGCCGCAAGCGCCGGAGCGAGCTTCCAGGCCGCCATCAGGATGGGGAAGTTCCAGGGGATGATCTGCCCGACCACGCCCAGCGGCTCGTGGAAATGGTAGGCGACAGTGTTCTCGTCGATCTCGGAGATCGTGCCTTCCTGGGCACGGATGCAGCCGGCAAAATAGCGGAAGTGGTCGATCGTGAGAGGAATGTCGGCGTTGAGCGTCTCGCGGATCGGCTTGCCGTTGTCCACCGTCTCGGCATAGGCGAGTTTTTCCAGGTTCTGCTCAAGGCGGTCGGCGATCGCGAGCAACACTTTGGCGCGCTGCGCCGGCGGGGTCTTGCCCCATTTGTCCTTGGCGGCATGCGCGGCATCGAGCGCGAGCTCGATGTCTTCGGCCGTGGAACGTGCCGCCTGACAGAATACCTTACCGGTGATGGGGGTGATATTGTCGAAATACTGCCCCTTGACCGGCGGCACCCATTTGCCACCGATGAAGTTGTCGTACTTGGACTTGAACTGGACGGGGGCGGATGGATCGCCAGGGAACGGATACGTCATGTGCTCCTCTCCTCTTCTCATAGAAATGATGGACGAACTCCGTGCGTCTTCCTTGAGACGCAGGCATCCGAAGACTGCAAGTATCGTGCCAAGATTTTTCTTATCTCTGCCTCAAGAATTTTTTGCTATGCTGTACCAAGAAAGCGTCGCAAAAAGAGACAGCGATTGTCTCAGTGTCTCAAATTGCTGAATGAGAATGAGAACAACGACGCAGATAGGTCCAAGGAGGAACCAGGAATGACGGCTCTGGCCACATCATTTCCCGAAGCAGTCGCACAGGCCCGCAGGACTTTCGCCGAGCGGGGTGAGCTGTCCTCGCTGTGTCTGGCCCCCGAGATCGAGCGCTCCTGGCACCGTTGTCGCGTACACGGCCTTTCGGTCGAACGGCGCCCTTCGGCCGAGGAAGGCTTGGTCGATCCGGCTCGCCTCACCGTCTCCCGGGAACAGCTGGAAGAGTGGCTGCGTTACGCCCGTCCGGTATTCGAGAGTATCTTCGGGGATCTGCAGGCGGGACGCAGTATCCTCGTGCTGGCCGACTCTGAAGGTGTCATCGTCGACACTGCGGGCGACCCGCGCTTTCTCGGCCGGGCCCAACGGGTGCATCTGGCATGCGGCGCCCTCTGGAACGAAGGAATACGCGGCACGAACGCCGTGGGTACGGCGATCGCCGAAGAATCGCCGGTCGAAGTGCTGGGGCCGGAGCATTATCTGAGCTGCAACGAGTTTCTTGCCTGTACGGCAGCCCCCATTTTCGATGGCACGGGCCGTTTAGTGGCGGTGCTCGACGTCTCTTGCGACTGGCACGACCACCACCCCCACACTCGCGCTTTGGTCAATACCGCAGTACGCCTCATCGAGAACCACGCCATCGCCGCCCGCCATCGCGGCCTGCGCCTTCATCTCCATCGTAACGCGCATGCTCTGGGCAGTTTCGTCGAGGATGCCATCGTCTGTGTGTCGGAAGAAGGTCAAGTCGTGGCGGCCAATTCCGCTGCGCGCCGTCTCTTTTCCTTACGGAGCGAGGATTTCGGCACTCTGCCCATGGAGCGACTCTTTCGCTGCGCCGCCCCGCTGCCGCGTAGCGACGAACCGGTGTTGCTGTACGATCAACAGGGCAATCCCCTCTATGTGCGCTTCGAGGGGCGACGCGCGCGCGTCGTGATCCGCCGCGCCGATCCTGCACCGGCCAACGATGCCTTGGCCGAGCTCGACACCGGCGACGAGGCGCTGCGCCGGGTCATCGCCCAGGCCCGTCGGGTGCTCGACAAGGACATCCCCATCCTGCTGCGCGGCGAGAGCGGCGTGGGCAAGGAACTCTTCGCCCAAGCCCTCCATCGCAGCTCGCCGCGGC
>JAQUGB010000232.1 GCA_028684345.1 Tepidiphilus sp.
CTTCCGTGCTGGTGGCCCAGCTGCGCGAGCACCTGGCGGCGGGTTGGACGGGGCGTCGGGCGGGAAAGGAAGAACCCGTGGGCGGGGAGGATTTGCTGGCGGCGCTCACGACCGAGCATCGGCTGCAGCCGTTCAGTCCGGCCTATTTCCCGCCCGAACCCGGGCAGAGCGCGCTCTTTACGTATGCGCGCGAATGGCGTACGCGACAGGAGGGAGAAAAGCCGGCGTCTTCCGCGCCCTTGCAGCCGCCTTCGCTCGAGGAACCGTTGCGGGTGCGGAAACTCGCGCAGTTCCTGCGCCGGCCGGTGCGGACCTTTCTGCGCGACCGTCTCGGCGTCTACTTCGAGCTGGAGGATCCGGGCAGCGAAGAGGCCGAGCCTTTCGCGCTCGATGGCTTGACGCTGTGGAGCCTGCGCCAGGAAGTGATCGACGCGCAGCGCGCGGCCCTGCGGCAGGGACGGGACGTGGCTGCGGCGCGAACGGCGGCGATCGGCCGCATTCGTCGGCAGGGGGTGCTGCCTGCCGGCGGGCTGGGGGTGCTGTGGGCGACGGAACTCGAGGAGGGGATGGACGAGCTCTTCGCGCGCTATCGGGAAGCGCTGCAACGTTGGCCGCAGGAAATCGCGGGCGGCGAAGAGGTGCGCTTTGCCGCTGGCGGCCTGGAGCTTGCCGACTGGTTGGGGGAATGGCGCCGCAACGACGGGGGCGAACGGGCGCGGGTGCTGATCTCACCGAGCGATCTCGTGAAAGACAATAAATACCGTCAGGACCGCCTGGTGGACTATTGGGTGCAGCATCTGGCGGCCAATGCCGGGGTCGGACCGACGCAGACGGTCGTCCTGAGCCTCAAGGGGGACTATACCTTCGGGCCGCTGCTGCCCGAGGAGGACGCGACCGAGCCGCTCGCGGCGCTGCTGTGCGCCTGGGCCGAGGGCATGCGCCGGCCGCTGCCCTTCGCCGTGGAGTCGGCGGTGGCGTGGTGGCAAGCGAGGGCCAAAGGCGAGGAGGCAGCGTGGGAGGCGGCGCGCAGGGTGTACGAAGGTGACGGCAGGACGGATGGCGAGCGTGACCGGGATCCCTACCTGGCGCGTGCCTGGCCGACGTTCGCCGCCCTGCGCGCGAGCGGCGAGTTCGAGCAGTGGGTCGAAGTGCTGCTCGCGCCTTTGCTGCAGCACATGGAGGCCGCCAAGGAGGAGAAGAAAGGAGCGCGGGCATGACGGAAATGGCCAATGAAGTCGATGTGCTGCGTTTCCCCCTATGGGGCAGCCGCCTGATCGAGGCGAGCGCCGGCACGGGCAAGACCTACACCATCGCCGCGCTCTATGTACGCCTGGTGCTGGGACACGGCGGGGAGGAGGCTTTCTCCCGGGAGCTCACGCCGCCCGAGATCCTGGTGGTGACCTTCACCGAGGCGGCCACCAAGGAGTTGCGTGAGCGTATCCGTCGGCGCCTGAGCGAGGCGGCGCGCTGGTTCGGCCATCCGGCCGCAGAGGCTGCCCCGGAGTGGGTGGACGATTTTCTGCGCGAATTGCGTGCTCAATATGCGGAAAAGGATTGGTCGGGGTGTGAGCGCCGGCTGCTGGCGGCGGCGGAGTGGATGGACGAAGCGGCGGTCTCCACCATCCACGGCTGGTGCCACCGCATGCTGCGCGAGCACGCTTTCGACAGCGGTAGCCTCTTTAGCGAGACGCTGGAGACGGAGCCCGACGATCTGCTGCTCGAGGCGGTGCGCGACTACTGGCGGGAGTTTTTCATGCCGCTGCCGGCCGAATCGCTGGCGCTGTTGCGCGGCTGGTTCAAGGACGCCTTCGTGCCGGAGAAATTCCAAGGAGCTTTGGCGCGGCTGCTGCCGTTGGCCGGTGAACTGGAAGAAGGGCCAGAGCCGGCAGAGGTGGCAGAAGAAGTCCGGCGGCAATGGAGGGAAGCGAAAGCTCCGTGGGGGAAATGGGTGCCCGAGTTGCAGACCTTCTTTGATGAGGCGCACAATCGCAAGGAGATCGACGGGCGGAAATTGCGCGCCGACTACGTGCAGGACTGGCTGGCGGCGTTGGCTCGATGGCGCGACGATCCTTTGGCGGAGGCGCCGGATTTGTCCAAAAAAGCTTGGGGTCGTTTGACGCGCACCGGTTTGGACGAGGTGTGGAAGAGCGGCGAGGCGCCGAGGCACGAGGCGATCGATGCGCTAGAAAACCTGCATCCGCAGCTCGAACGGCTGCGCGAGCAGGGGAAGGCGAGCATCCTTCGGCATGCGGCGCGTTGGGTGGCGCAGCGTTTTTCCGTGCTGCAGCGGCGGCGGGCGCAGCTGGGGTTCGACGATCTGCTCACCCGTCTCGACCAGGCGCTGCGCGGGCCCAACGGGGCCCGGCTCGCTGCGCGCATCCGGCAGTCCTTCCCGGTGGCGCTCATCGATGAATTCCAGGACACCGACCCGGTGCAGTACCGTATCTTCGAGGCGGTCTATGCGCCGCAGGAGAACGACCCGCAGACTGCCCTCATCCTCATCGGCGACCCCAAGCAGGCGATCTACGCCTTTCGCGGCGCCGACATCTACACCTATCTCGAAGCGCGCCGGGCCTGCGGCGAGCGGCGCTACACCCTACGGCGCAATTTTCGCTCGACTCCGGCCATGGTGGAGGCGG
>JAQUGB010000233.1 GCA_028684345.1 Tepidiphilus sp.
TCGTCGGCGCTGAAATCCTTGAACTGGAGATAATGTTTCGGCGGCATGGCGACCCCTCAGTGGCGCGCGACGAAGCGCTCGACGAGCGGCACCAGGCGCTCGACGATCTGCTGCGCCTCCTCGATGGCAAGGATCAAGGGCGGGAGCAGGCGGATGACGCGCTCGGCGGTGACGTTGATGAGCAAACCCGCTTCCAGCGCATCGAGCACCAGCGCCCCACAAGGGCGGTCGAGCTCGACGCCGAGCATGAGCCCCTGACCGCGCACACCCTTGACCTGAGGAAGATGCGCCAGGCGCGCAGCGAGCGTCGCCTTGAGGTAGCCGCCGACCCGGGCAGCGTTGTCGAGCAGGGCGTCGGTCTCGATCACGTCGAGCGTGGTGAGCCCGGCAGTGCAGGCGAGCGGATTGCCGCCGAAGGTGGAGCCGTGGTTGCCCGGGCCGAAGAGCCCCGCTGCCGGCCCGGCGGCGAGACAGGCGCCGATGGGCACGCCCGAGCCCAGCCCCTTGGCGAGCGTCATCACGTCGGGGCGCACCTCGCTCCATTGCCAGCCAAACCATTTGCCGGTACGCCCGAGGCCACATTGCACCTCGTCGCAGATCATCAGCAGTCCATGCGCGTCACACAAGGAACGCACGGCGCGCAGGTATTCGGAATCGGCGAGCCGGATACCGCCCTCACCCTGGATGACCTCGAACATCACGGCCACCAGATCCGGCGTCTCGGCGATGAGCCGGGTGAGCGCGGCGACCTCGCCGAAAGGCACGCGCAGAAACCCGGACACGAGCGGTTCGAAGCCGAGCTGAGTCTTGACGTTGCCGGTGGCCGAAAGGGTGGCGAGCGTGCGCCCATGGAAGGCGTGTTCCATCACGGCAATTTTTGGCGCTTCGACCTTCTTCACCTTGTGGCCGTAGAAGCGCGCCAGTTTGATGGCGCATTCGTTGGCCTCCGCCCCCGAGTTGCCGAAGAAGACCTCGTCCATGCCGGAGAGCTCGCACAGGCGGTCGGCCAGGCGCTCCTGGGCCGGGATGCGGTAGAGGTTGGAGGTATGGATCACGGCCTTCGCCTGGCGGGCGATCGCCTCGACCAGGCGCGGATGGCCGTGCCCCAGGGTGGAGACGGCGATGCCGGCCAGCGCATCGAGGTAGGGTTTGCCTTGTTCGTCGTAGAGCCAGACGCCCTCGCCGCGCACGAAAGCCACGGGCAGACGGGCGTAGGTGTTCATCAGATGCGACATGTGCGACGCTCCCGCGAAATCCGGTTTTCCCGTGCAGTAAGAAGGGGGTCCGGATCAGGAAAAGTCTATGATCTTACGGGAAAGGCGCTTTTTTTGAAAGAGCACCCATAGCAAAAAGCGGCGCCACGCGGCGCCGCCGTTTTTCTTGCACGATCAAGGGCACTCAGCTCTCGCGGATGGCCTCGGCAACCATCTCGAGGGCCGTAGGATCCTCGATGGTGGGAAGATCTCCGGGGTCACGCCCTTCGGCGAGCGCCTGCAGCGAACGGCGCAGCATCTTGCCCGAGCGCGTCTTGGGCAGCCCTTGTACGAAGTAGACGCGATGAGGACGGGCGATCGCCCCGAGCAGCTCGTCGACCGTCTTCTTGACTTCTTCTTCGAGTGCCCGACGGGCCTCGCGCGTGGCGATGCGAGACGGATCCTTGACCACGGCGAAGGCCACCGGCACCTGCCCCTTCACCTCGTCGTGCACCCCGACCACCGCCACTTCGGCGATCGCCGGATTGGCCTGGATCGCCTCCTCGATCTCGCGCGTCCCCAGACGGTGCCCCGCGACGTTGATGACGTCGTCGATGCGCCCGAGAATGGTGAGGTAGCCGTTCTCGTCCTTGATGCCCCAGTCGGCGGTGGAATAAACCACCGGCTCGCGGAAGAGGCTGAAATAGGTCGACACGAAGCGCTCGTCCTGCCCCCAGACGGTGGCCAGACAGCCGGGAGGCAGCGGCGGCACGATGCCGACGATGCCTTTTTCGTTGGGGCCGCACTCGGTGCCGTCTTCGCGATAGACGTGCAGGTCGTAGCCGTAGACCGGCAGACCCGGCGAGCCGTACTTGATGGGCAGATCTTCCTGCACCCCGCGGCACAGGGCGAGGATGGGCCAGCCGCTCTCGGTCTGCCAGTAGTTGTCGATCACCGGCACGCCCAAGGCTTCGTGGATCCAGCGGTGGGTGGTCTCGTCGAGCGGTTCGCCAGCAAGGAAGAGGTGCTTGAGCGAGGAGAGGTCCCGCTTCATGTAGGAAGGGTCCTGCTTCTTGAGCACCCGCACGGCAGTAGGCGCCGAGAACATGACGTTGACGCGGTACTTCTCGACGATGCGCCACCAGATGCCCGGGTCGGGGCGAAGCGGCGTACCCTCGTACATCACCGTGGCCATGCCGGCGAGCAGCGGCCCGTAGATGATGTAGCCGTGCCCGACCACCCAGCCGATGTCGGAGGTGCAGAACATCGTCTCGCCTTCGCCGCCGCAGAAGATGTGCTTCATGGAGCTCGCGAGCGCCACGGCGTAGCCGCCGGTGTCGCGCTGCACCCCCTTGGGCTTGCCGGTGGTGCCGGAGGGGTAGAGGATGTAGCTCGGATGGGTGGCATCGACCCACTCGACCGGCACGCGCG
>JAQUGB010000234.1 GCA_028684345.1 Tepidiphilus sp.
TTTTCGTCCGTGCAGGTCAGACCCGAGAGCCAGTAGAGCACCGGCACGGGGGCGTGTTCGGCTCGAGGCGGCAGATACACGCCGAAGACCATGTCGGTGCCGGTGCTTTCGGAGGCGTGGCGGTAGCGGCGTACCCAGCCGTCGAAACAGCGGTATTGGGCGATCAAGGTCGGTGCGGTGCGCGAAGGGCTCATGGTCGTGTCTTCCGGAACGCTCTTCAGTATAGGATCACCGAACGGATGCTCTTGCCTTCGTGCATCAAGTCGAAGGCCCGGTTGATCTCTTCCAGCCCCATCGTGTGGGTGATGAAGGGGTCGATCTCGATCTTGCCGTTCATGTAGTCCTCGACGTAGCCCGGCAGCTGGCTGCGCCCCTTGACTCCGCCAAAGGCCGAACCTTTCCAGACGCGCCCGGTGACGAGCATGAAGGGGCGGGTAGAGATCTCTTCGCCCGCGCCGGCCACGCCGATGATGGTGGAGACGCCCCAGCCCTTATGGCAGCATTCGAGCGCCTGGCGCATGACATGGACGTTGCCGATACACTCGAAGGAGTAATCCACACCGCCGTCGGTCAGATCGACGATGACTTGCTGGATGGGGTCGGTGTAATCGCGCGGATTGATGAAATCGGTGGCACCGAAGCGGCGGGCCATGTCGAATTTCTCGGGGTTGACGTCGATGGCGAGGATGCGGCTCGCCCCGGCGATGCGCGCCCCCTGGATCACGGAAAGGCCGATGCCGCCCAGTCCGAACACCGCCACCGTGGCGCCGGGCTCGACTTTGGCGGTGTTGAGTACCGCGCCGATGCCGGTGGTGATGCCGCAGCCGAGAAGGCAGACTTTCTCGAGCGGTGCATCGATGTCGATCTTGGCGAGCGCGATTTCCGGCACCACGGTGTATTCCGAAAAAGTCGAGGTGTCCATGTAGTGGTAAATCGGCTGGCCGCCGAGCGAGAAACGGGTGGTACCGTCGGGCATCAGCCCCTTGCCCTGGGTGGCGCGGATCGCCTGGCACAGGTTGGTTTTGCCGGAGCGGCAGAACTTGCACTGGCCGCACTCGGGGGTATAGAGGGGAATGACATGATCGCCCGGTTTGACCGAAGTTACCCCGGGCCCGACTTCTTCCACGATGCCGGCGCCTTCATGGCCCAGGATGGTCGGGAACACGCCTTCGGGATCGGCGCCGGAGAGGGTGTAGGCATCGGTGTGGCACACGCCGGTGGCGACGATGCGCACCAGCGCTTCGCCTGCCTTCGGGCCTTGCACGTCCACTTCTTCGATCGACAGCGGGGCGCCTGCTTTCCAGGCGACGGCAGCGCGGGATTTCATCGTGGGAAACTCCTTTCGGTGAGGTAGCCGCGGTCGGCCGCAGCAAGGGATGTCGTGTGCCTCAGTCTACGCTCTTTCGTCTTTTCCTTTTTTACCGGATGAGAAAGGATCGTTGTCATCATGCAATAATCACGACGTCTTTTGCCGAGAAATGGTCGAGACCGAACATGCGGCGTTGGGATGAGGTCGAGGCGTTCGTCGAAGTGGTGAGGAGAGGAGGATTCAGCGCTGCGGCTGAGCGTCTGGGGGTGTCGGTGTCGCACGTCAGCCGCAGCGTTTCCGAACTAGAACGACGCTTGGGGCTCCCTTTATTACATCGCACCACGCGTAGCGTGCGCCTCACCGAAGCGGGACGAGCCTATTACGAACGCTGCAGCAGAGCGCTCGATGAATTCCATGCCGCCGAGGCGCTCCTGGTGCAGGAGCAGCATGAACCCCGGGGTACGCTCAGGATCACCTGCGCCACTACCTTCGGCGAGCGCTTCATCGCGCCTTTGCTCAACGAGCTTTTGCTGCGTCATCCCCATTTGGGGCTCGAGCTGACGCTCACCAACGAGCAGGTCGACGTGGTGGGCGAGGGCTATGATCTGGCGGTTCGCATGGGGAACCTCAAGGCCCCCTCCTCCTTGCTCGCCCGGCGCCTGTGTGACCGGCGCGAGTACGTCTGCGCCAGTCCCGGGTATCTCGGCCGCCGGGGCGTTCCTCGCACCCTGGAAGATCTGAAACAGCACGATTGCTTGCTCGGCACCAACCCCGTATGGACGTTCAGTGAAGGGGGAAAAGTGCGGGATGTGCGCCCCGAAGGACGCTGGCGTGCCAACTCCGGCGCGGCCTTGCTCGATGCCGTTCGTAAAGGGCTGGGAATCGCTCGCCTGCCCGATTATTACGTCGAGGAGGCGATCGCTCGCGGGGAACTGGTATCGCTCCTCGAGCGTTATCGCCACCCCTTCACCGGCGTGTGGTTGGTCTACCCCGCCGGCCGGCAGCGCTCGCGCAAACTGCAGTTGGTATGTGATTTCCTCGTCGAACGGTTTTCCGACCAGCCGCCCTGGCGCGAGCACGTGCCCGGTCAGTAGCACTGCGCCGATCCTACTTCAACGAAGCGGCGAATCCGTGAAGTGCTCACCCCCCCGGTTCGACAGCAGCCGGGACCTAACCGGCGGCGCGGTTCAACCCTTGCCGCGCCTTTTTATGACAATACCATCAAGACCATAACGTCTGAGCTTTTCGTACAAGGTGCTTTTGGCGATCTTCAAATCGGCCGCCGCCCGCGTCAGATTGCCGCCATGGAC
>JAQUGB010000235.1 GCA_028684345.1 Tepidiphilus sp.
GCACGCATCGAACTGGACGAGGACGAGAAGCCGAAGATCGACGCCGAGATCGAAGAGATCCTGGAAGACGAGGAAGAGAGCGTCCGCGAACGGACCAAGCAGAAGTGGGCCACCGTCGAGGCCCTGGTGGGGGCGGACAAACGCTTGCGCCAAGTGGCCGGGGACATCGTCGAACACTTCGAAAACCGCGTGGCGGCGCTCGAAGGCAAGGCGATGATCGTGTGCATGAGCCGGCGCATCTGCGTCAAGCTCTACGACGAAATCGTCAAACTGCGCCCCCACTGGCACAGCGACGACGACGCCCAGGGCGCCATCAAGATCGTGATGACGGGTTCGGCGGCCGATCCGCCCCAATGGCAGAAGCACATCGGCAACAAGGCGCGGCGCGATCTGCTCGCCAAGCGGATCAAGGACCCAGCCGATCCGCTCAAGCTCGTGATCGTGCGCGACATGTGGCTGACCGGGTTCGATGCGCCCTGCCTGCACACCCTGTACCTCGACAAGCCCATGCGCGGCCACGGCCTGATGCAGGCCATCGCCCGCGTGAACCGGGTGTTCCGCGACAAGCCGGCCGGCCTGATCGTGGATTACATCGGCATCGCGCAGAATCTCAAGAACGCGCTCGCCCAATACTCGCCACGTGACCGCGAGCAAACCGGCATCGACGAGGCCAAGGCCATCGCCGCCCTGCAGGAAAAGTACGAAGTCGTGCGCGACATGTTCTTCGGGCTGGACTACCGCCCAGCTTTGAATGCCTCGCCGCAAGCGCGCCTGGCGATGCTGGCCGAAGCCATCGAATGGATCCTCGCCAAGCAGCAGCAATGGGCGGCGCAGGAAACCACCGCCGAAGGCAAGAAGGCCGCGGACCGGCGTTTTGCCGACGCGGTGCTCGCCCTCTCGAAAGCCTTTGCGCTGGCGGCCAGCTCGGACGAGGCGCGCGCCATCCGCGAAGAAGTGGGGTTCTTTCAGGCCGTGCGGGCGGCGCTCGTCAAATCGGACAGCGCGTCCAGTTCCTCCGCCCAAGAGCGGGCGCTTGCCATCCAGCAGATCGTCAGCCGCGCGGTGGTATCCACCGAGATCGTGGATATCTTGCGTGCCGCAGGGCTCAAGAGCCCGGATATCTCCATCCTCTCCGACGAGTTCCTGGCCGAAGTGCAGCAGATGGAGAAGAAGAACCTGGCGCTGGAGGCGCTGCGCAAGCTCATCGACGACGGGATTCGCGCCCGCTCCAAGGCCAACGTCGTGCAGACCCGCGCCTTCTCCGAACGGCTGGAGGCGGCGGTCGCCCGCTACCACGCCAACGCCATCACCACCGCCGGGGTACTGCAGGAGTTGATCGAACTCGCCCGCGACATCCGCGCTGCCCGGCAGCGGGGCGAGGAATCGGGACTGTCGGACGAGGAAGTGGCCTTCTACGACGCGCTCGCCGAAAACGAATCCGCGGTGCAGGTGATGGGCGACGAGAAGCTGCGCGTGATCGCCCACGAGCTGCTGGTGAGCCTGCGCAACAACGTCTCGGTGGACTGGGCGCACCGTGAATCCGCGCGCGCACGGGTGCGGGTGCTGGTCAAGCGCATCCTGAGACGATACGGCTATCCGCCCGATTTGCAAGATTCCGCCGTAAGGACGGTCCTCGCGCAGGCCGAAGCGCTATCGTCGGTATGGAGCGTCGTGTGAGGTGAATCGGGGGTTGGGGGGTTGGGGGGTTGGTGGACCGGAGGAGGATCGAACTCCCGACCTTCGCATTGCGAACGCGACGCTCTCCCAGCTGAGCTACCGGCCCACGATCTTGCACGACGGTACAACCCACACCTGGGTGGTGGGCGGTAGTGGGATCGAACCACTGACCCCTGCCGTGTGAAGGCAGTGCTCTACCGCTGAGCTAACCGCCCGTCGTGTGCAGAGTTCGTTATGATACGGGCTCGATCATTGGGCGTCAACCCCGTGCAAGGCAAAATAGAAATGTCCGGTAGTTGGGCAAGATAAAGATGTCGAGGGGCTCGGGCACGTCCTGGGCGGCGTCGAAGACCTTGCAGGGAAGGATCTCCTGGCCATGCAGCAGTTCGATGCGCCCGTCGCCATGAACGACGACGGTGACCTCCGGTGCAAAATGCGCATGCATCACCCGGCTCGTGGCATCGTCGATGAAGGCGATGAGCGTGCAGCGCTTGCCTCGGCCTTCGAACCAGTCGTGGGGGGCTGCCGTCGATCTGCACCACTTCCCCCACCCGAGCCCGTCGGGGACGAGGCGGGTGTAGGGTCACGCGCCGCCCACGGGCGGCCTGCCACAGCCCCGCTTCGATCATCCAGCCGCGCAAGGTCTCCTTGGCGACGTTCAAGCCTTCGGCGGCCGCCTTCTGGCCCACCACCCCATCGAGCACCTGGCGCAACGCCTCCGGGCGCTCGAGCGCTTTGCCACTCATTTCGATCCGCTCCATCAGAACCTCCGCATCGACCCGATGCGGACATTTTCATCTTGCCCAGAGCGGACATTACTATTTTGCTCTTACAATCGAATCTCTTCATCTTGCATTCTCGCTCAGACAGCGTCATAATAAACCGCAATGTCGGCAAGGAGTAGGGAATGCACCAGCCATCCCGCCACGCAGCGGGGTTCA
>JAQUGB010000043.1:0-5590 GCA_028684345.1 Tepidiphilus sp.
GACTGTCGCGTCCGGGTTCGGTGAGCGTGCCGCGCAGCGCCCGGATCTCTTCGGGCGGCATGGAATCGACGTAGGCCAGGCCCCGCTCGATGAGGACCTCGGCGCAACGGTACATGGTCTCGAAGTAATCGGAGGCGAAGTGCAGGTGCTCGCCCCAGTCGTAGCCGAGCCAGCGCACCGCCTCCAGGATGGCTTCGACGTAGTCCATGCTCTCCGTGGTGGGGTTGGTGTCGTCGAAGCGCATGTGGCAGCGTCCGCCGTAGAGCCGGGCCAGGCCGAAATTGAGCACGATGGACTTGGCATGACCGAAGTGCAGGTAGCCGTTGGGCTCGGGCGGGAAGCGCGTGACGACCTCGCGGTAGCGGCCGGCCGCGAGGTCTTCGTCGATGGCGTTTTTGATGAAGTGGGAAGGAGGGGCGAGGTCGCTCACGATACCGACGTCCGGGAATGACGAAAGCGCGATTCTAGCGCGGCCGGGGCCATCGTGGCGCGTTGGGCGTGTCGCGGCGGCGGGAACCCGTCCGCTTTTTTCGGGGTCTTTGTTGGGGTAACTTTGCCTTTGGTCGCATTTTTGCGGCACAATCACCGATTTTTCCGAGTTTGTCCAACACACTGCCCGTGCTCGTCGAATCTGCTGAATCCTTCCGCGAGGCAGGTCGCCTCGACCTGAGCCGCTGTCTGTCGCAGGACCGCGGGCCGATTCTTGTGCTCCTCAAGCGCCTGCGCCGGGCCAAGGGTGAGGCGCGCGAGCGGCTTGCGAGCCAGATCGCGCAGCGCCTGGAACGATCCCAGGCAGCTTGGGAGGCGCGCCGCGCCCGCCGTCCCGAAGCTTCCTGCGTGCCCGATCTGCCGGTGAGCGAACGCGCCGCCGAGCTGGAGGCGGCGATCCGCGCGCACCGGGTGGTGATCGTCTGCGGTGAGACCGGTTCGGGCAAGACGACGCAGCTGCCCAAGATCTGCCTCGCCGCCGGGCGCGGCATCGCCGGGCAGATCGCCCACACCCAGCCGCGCCGGATCGCCGCGCGCGCCACGGCCGAGCGTATCGCCCAGGAATTGGGTTCCCCTTTGGGGCGGGACGTGGGCTACAAGGTGCGTTTCCACGACCGCACCTCGCCCGAGTCGTACATCACCCTGATGACGGACGGCATTTTGCTTGCCGAGACGGCGAGCGATCCGTGGCTGTCGCGCTACGATACCATCATCATCGACGAGGCGCACGAGCGCAGCCTCAACATCGATTTTCTGCTCGGCTATCTGCACCGCCTGCTCGCGCGTCGCGAGGATCTGAAGGTGGTGATCACTTCGGCGACGATGGACGCCGAGCGCTTTGCGGCGCATTTCGCTCCGGTGGCGGGCGAAGTCCCCATCCTCGAGGTGAGCGGACGGCTCTATCCCATCGAGATCCGCTACCGCCCGGTCGAGGCGATCGACGGGGAGGAGCTCGCCGCGCTCGAGGGCGAGGAGGGGGGCGGGAAGCACGCGGCGCGTGCCGCTGCCGAGGAGCGCGATCTCTTCGATGGGATCGTGGCCTGCGTCGAGGAAGCTTGGCGCGAGGGGCCGGGGGACATCCTCGTCTTCTTGCCCGGAGAGCGTGAGATTCGGGAAACCAAGGAGGCGCTGGAACGCCGGGCGGCGGTGCGCGGCGAGTTCGAGATCCTGCCGCTCTTCGCCCGTCAGTCGGCGCAGGAGCAGGCGCGCGTCTTCCGGCGCGGGGCCCTGCCGCGGGTGATCTTGGCCACCAACGTGGCCGAGACCTCGCTCACGGTGCCGGGCATCCGCTATGTGATCGATACGGGGCTGGCGCGGGTCAAGCGCTATTCGCCGCGGCAGAAGGTCGAGCAGCTGCGGGTGGAGCGCATTTCGCAGGCGGCGGCCAACCAGCGCGCCGGGCGCTGCGGCCGGGTGATGGACGGGGTCTGCTTCCGGCTCTACACGGAAGAGGACTTCGCCGCGCGTGCGGCGCACACCGACCCCGAGATCCTGCGATCTTCGCTCGCCGGGGTCATCCTGCGCATGCAGGCGCTGAATCTGGGCGAGATCGAGGGTTTTCCTTTTCTCGATCCGCCGGCGCCGCGTGCGGTCGAGGACGGCGTGCGCGAGCTGGTGGAGCTCTCGGCGCTCGATGCGGCCACCCGTACGCTCACCGAAGTGGGGCGGACGCTGGCGACGCTGCCGCTCGACCCCAAGATCGGGCGTCTGCTCGTGGCCGGGCGGCAGTACGGGTGCCTGGCCGAGATGCTGGTGCTCGCCGCGGCGCTGTCGGTGCAGGATCCGCGCGAGCGCCCCGCCGAGCAGCTCGCCCAGGCCGACCAGAAACATGCCCTCTTTCGCGGGCGCGAGCGCGAGGCGCAGTCGGAATTCCATTGGTACCTCAACCTGTGGAAGACTTGGCGCGAGCTCGAGCGGCACGAGTCGACGAACAAGCAGCGGCAGTGGTGCCGGGCGCATTTCCTTTCCTGGCTGCGCATGCGCGAGTGGCGCGACGTGTGGACCCAGCTGCATGCGCTCGTCACCGAACACGGCTGGCGCGAGAACGAGCACCCGGCCGGCTACGAGGCGGTGCATAAGGCGCTCATCGCCGGCCTCGTGCGCCACGTCGGGTTGAAGCAGGAGGATGCGAGCGGGCCCCAGGCGGGGAGCTATCTCGGCGCCGGCGGCATCCGTTTCTGGATCCATCCTTCTTCGCCGCTTGCCAAGCGAGGACCGAAGTGGGTGCTCGCCGCCGAACTGGTGGAGACGACGCGCCTCTATGCGCGCTGCGTCGCCCGCATCGAGCCGGCCTGGATCGAGGAAGTGGCGCCGCACCTCATCCGGCGCCAGTTGGAGGCGCCGCACTGGGCGAAGAGGGCGGGCGAAGTGCGCGCCTGGGAGCGCGGCACCCTCTTCGGCCTGCCGATCTACGCGCAGCGCGCTGTGCCTTACCGCGACGTCGATCCCGCCCTGTGCCGCACGCTCTTCATCCGCGAGGCGCTGGTGGCGGGCGAGGTGGAACCGGCTCAGCTCGCACGCATGAAGTTCCTCCAGCACAACCTGCGCCTCGTCGAGGAGATCGAGCGCCTGGAACAGAAGACGCGCCGGCCCGACGTGCTGGTCGATACTGCCCTGATCGAAGCCTTCTACGACCATCTGATCCCGCAGGACGTGGTCGATCTGGCGAGTTTCGAGGCCTGGCGCAAGCAGGCCGAACGCGGTGCGCCCAAGCTGCTCTATCTCACGCGCGAGCAGCTCATGCGGCACGAGGCGGCCGGCGTCACCACCGAGCGCTTCCCTTCCGCCTTCCTTCTCTACGGTCAGCCGCTCGCACTCGAATACAAGCACGATCCGGCGGCCAACGACGACGGGGTGACGCTGGTGGTGCCGCTTGCCTTGCTCAACCAGGTGCCGGCGGCGCGCTGCGAATGGCTGGTGCCGGGGTTGCTGGAAGACAAGGTGCTGCGCTTGCTGAAGACGCTGCCGCAGAAACACCGCCATCGCCTGCAGCCGCTGCCCGAGCAGGCCAAGGCGTTCTGTGCCGCCGTCGAGGCGGGCGAAATCGCCGCCGACCGGCCGCTGCTCGAAGCCCTGCGCGCCTTCGTCGAAGCGCGCACGCAGCTGCCTACGCCCGAGGCGGCGTTCCGTCCCGAAGCGTTGCCGCCTTATTGTTTCATGAACTTCCGCGTCGAGGGGCCCGACGGCCGCATCCTCGCGCAGGGGCGTTCCCTCGCCGAACTGCGTGCGCGGCTGGGCGAGACGGTGCGTTCGCGCTTTGCCGAGCTAGGGGGATTGCTCGCGGCCAAGGCGGGCGATTCCGGCACGAAAACCGCAGGGGCGGGGGAACGCGCTGATTCGTCCGTCCGCGGCGCAGCGGGCCGTGGAGGCGGAGGGAGGGCCGGCACGGCGGCAACGACTGCGATGCGTGAGCGCGAGGGGCGTAAAGCGCCGTCGTCTTCCGGCGAGGCGGGCGGCAACGGCAGGGACGGCGTATCCGCTTCCGGAGGGAAAGGCGCGGGCGGTTCCGCCGCCACGTTGTTCGTGGACAAAGCGACCGGCTGGGACTTCGGCACCCTGCCGGAACTCGTCGAGGTGGAGATCGACGGCGTCACCGCCATCGGTTTTCCGGCGCTGGAGGACGTGGGCGATGGAGTGCGGCTGCGCGCCTGCGACACGGAGGAAGAGGCCGAAGCCATGCACCGGCGCGGCGTGCTGCGCCTGCTGCGTTTCGCGCTCAAGGAGGCGGTGCGGGCCATCGAGCGCCATCCCGACTGGCGGGCACTCGCCATCGCCTGGATGCCGTATGGCAACGAGGCGGAGCTGCGCGAGGCGGTGATCGAGGCAAGCCTTGCGCGCGTCTGCCTCGAGGGGGAGCTGCCGCGCGACGCGCAGGCCTTTGCCGCGCGCGTGGCCGCGGGCAAGGAACGCTTGGTGCTGGTGGCGCAGGAGCTCATGCGCCTGCTCGCGCAGTGGCTCGGCGAGCGCCGTGCGCTCGAAAAACGCTTGGAGACACTGCGCCGGGCGCACCCCGAGGTCGTCGCCGACGTCGAAGCCCAGCTCGCGGCGCTCTTCCCGCCGCGTTTCCTTGCGACGATTCCCTGGGAACGGCTGCAGCACTACGGGCGCTATCTCAAGGCGATCGGCGTGCGCCTCGACAAATTGCAGAAAGACCCCGCCCGCGACCGGCGATGGGCTCAATCTTGGCGCCAAGTGGCCGGCCCCTGGGAACGGGCCTGGCGGGATGCCAAAGGGCGACCTTCGGCCTTTCTCGAGGAATTCCGCTGGTTGCTCGAAGAGCTGCGCGTGGGGCTCTTCGCCCAGGAGCTGAAGACGCCGGTGCCGGTGAGCGTCAAGCGGCTGGAGAAGATGTGGCAGGCGGGGGCGCGGTAACGTGAGACACCTAAAGGCGATGGATCGTTCGATTGAATTCAATTATAATAAACCTACGTTTGTATTGCAAAGGAAGCTCGATGAACGTCGAAGAAGCGATCCTCAGCCGCAAGTCGGTGCGCAAATTCTTGCCGACTCCTGTGCCGCGCGAGACGGTGGAAGCAATCCTGCGCATAGCGCAGCGGGCCCCCAGCGGCAACAACATCCAGCCGTGGAACGTCTACGTCGTTACGGGTGAAGCGCGCGAGCGGCTGTGCCGCGACGTCTATGAGGCGGCGGAGAAAGAACTCGAGCGGCATCAGGCAGAATACGATTACTACCCCAGCAACTGGTTCGAGCCCTACGCCACGCGCCGTCGGGTGTGCGGCTACGGCCTCTATTCGGCTCTGGGAATCGACCGGCACGACAAGGCGGCGCGCGAGCGGCAAATGCTGCGAAATTACCTTTTCTTCGATGCGCCGGTCGGCATGTTCGTCACCCTCGACCGGCGCCTGAGCACCGGCAGCTATATGGACACCGGCATGTTCATTCAGAACGTCATGCTCGCGGCGCGGGCCCACGGCCTGCACACCTGCGCCCAGGCGGCGTTCGCGTGGTATCACGACGTGATCCGACGCCATTTACCGATTCCGCAGGAGGAGATCGTACTGTGCGGCATCGCGCTCGGTCACGAGGATCCCGATGCGCCGGAGAACGCGTTCATCACCGAGCGCGCCGCACTCGAGGAGTT
>JAQUGB010000043.1:5690-7057 GCA_028684345.1 Tepidiphilus sp.
CTCTTGACTTTGGCCGTCGTTTTCTTATAATTGCGCTTCTCGCGAGCGGGAATAGCTCAGTTGGTAGAGCACGACCTTGCCAAGGTCGGGGTCGCGAGTTCGAGTCTCGTTTCCCGCTCCAAGCGGTTACTTCGGGCGCGAGTCCGTAAGGAATCGGCGTCTACGGCGCGGTGGCAGAGTGGTTATGCAGAGGACTGCAAATCCTTGGACGTCGGTTCGATTCCGGCCCGCGCCTCCAGAATCTATGCGGGAATAGCTCAGTTGGTAGAGCACGACCTTGCCAAGGTCGGGGTCGCGAGTTCGAGTCTCGTTTCCCGCTCCAGTTTCACCGCAAAAGCCCCGGCTTAGCCGGGGCTTTGTGCATTCCCATTTCTGTAGGGCGACTCGACTCAGCGTTGCAGTGCGGCGTCGACCGCCGCGAGTCGTTCTTCGTCCAGTCGTCCGGCGAGCGCCTGGAGCTTCAGGCGGTTCTGCAGAACCTCGGTACGTGCCTGCAGCAGCGCGAGCCGCGCTGCGTCGAGATCGTTCTCGGCGTTCAAAAGATCGAGCGTGGTGCGATCGCCCACTTCGTGTCCGAGCCGGGTGGCGTCGAGGCGCGCCTCGCTCGCCGTGACTGCTTCTTCAAGGGCGGTCACGCGTGCGTGTGCCGTCTGCAGCGCGAGCCAGGCAGCGCGCACCTGTTGCCCCACCTGCTGGCGTATCCATTCGAGCTCGGCCCGGGCACGATCTTCGAGCTTGAGCGCTTCTTGCAGCTTGGCGCTGCGGTATCCCCCGCTGTAGAGGGGGACATTGACTTGCACCCCGATCACGTGCTGAGTCTGGCTCACGCTGGCTGAGCCGTAGTCGCCGTCGCCGCTCACGTAGTCACGCCCGGCCTGGGCGACGAGCTCGACCGTGGCATCGGCCGCCGCGCGGTATTTTTCCACTTCCTTGTGGGCGATCTCGACTCTGGCCTGCGCGAGGCGCAGCAAGGGGTTGGCGGCGAGCGCCGCTTCCTGCCAATGCGCCAGCGGTTCGAGCGGCGCTTGCGGCAGCACGGCGGCCGACGGCGGCAAGGGGTCGAGCTGGGCCGATTCCAGGCCCGTGGCGTCGGCGAGTGCCGCCTGCGCCACTTCCCGTTCACTTTCGGCAGCCACGAGCTGCGCCTGCAGAGTGCGGGCGCGGGCGGTGGCCTCGTGCGTGTCGAGGATGGGAAGGTCTCCGGCGGCGTAGCGGTCCTTGGCCTCGGCGAGCGCCCGTTCCACCGCCTCCAGCTGGCGGCGCAGCAACGCTTGCCGGCGTTCGGCCACGACGAGCTGGAAGTAACTCTCGACCACCTGCAACATCAATTCCTGGCGCGCGCCCAGCCATTCGACTTCGGCGGCGTC
>JAQUGB010000043.1:7157-10895 GCA_028684345.1 Tepidiphilus sp.
GCCGTGAGCAGGATCGGCTGGGCGCGCGTGATCGCCGAGCGCACGATGGCACGCTCGAGCGGCACGCCCTCACTCACTTGCAGCCGGATGAAGTCGACGAGCAGGATGGAGTTGCGCACGATGATGCCGGCGAGCGCAATCATGCCGATCATGCTGGTGGCGGTGAATTGCGCCCCGAGCAGCGCGTGCCCCGGCATCACGCCGATGAGGGTGAGGGGGATCGGCGCCATGATGACGAGGGGTACGAGGTAGGAGCCGAAGTGGGCCACCACCAGCAGGTAGATGAGCACCAGCCCCACGGCGTAGGCGGCGCCCATGTCGCGGAAGGTCTCGTAGGTGATCTGCCATTCGCCATCCCATTTGTAGCTGTAGCCGCGCAGCGCATCCTCGGGCTGGCGGATGAAGTGCTCCTCGAGGTGGCCCCCGTCGGGAGCGACGATCTCACCGATCGCCCCGCGCAGGGCGAACATGCCGTAGAGGGGACTGTCGATGTGTCCGGCCATGTCACCGACGACATAGACCACCGGCAGGAGGTCTTTGTGGTAGATCGGCTCTTCGCGCAGCGTGTCGCTCACCGTGACGAGTTCGCGCAGCGGCACGAGCCGCCCGTCGGGCCCGCGCACGGCGAGCCGCAGCAGCGCGTCCAGCTCGCCATGGGCTTCGGCGGGCAGCTGCAGCACGACGGGGGCCGGGTATTTGCTCGCGTCGTGCAGGTAGGTCGATGGCAGTCCGGCCAGCCCCGCCTGCAGGGTGGTGACGATCGCCTGTTGCGAGATACCGGCCAGCGCCGCCTTGCGCCGGTCGACGAGGAGGAGTTTTCTCGGCGCCTCGGCGATCGTGCTGTCGTCGATGTCGACGATCCCCGCGGTGCGCTCGAACACGGCGCGCATGGCCTTGGCCACGGCCCTGCGCCCCGCGGCCTCCGGGCCATAGATCTCGGCGACGATGGGCGAGAGCACCGGCGGACCCGGCGGCACTTCCACCACCTTGACGTTGGCGCCCATGCTTCGGCCGATCGCTTGCAGCGCCGGGCGCAGCCGGGTGACGATGGCGTGGCTCTGTTCGTGGCGCAGATGCTTGTCGACCAGATTCACCTGGATGTCGCCGACCTCGCCGCCGGCGCGCAGGTAGTACTGGCGCACCAGTCCGTTGAAGTTGATGGGCGAGGCGGTGCCGGCGTAGGCCTGGTAGTCGGTCACTTCCGGCTGACGGGCAAGGAACGCCCCCAGTTCGTGCAGCACCGCCGCCGTGCGCTCGAGCGGCGTGCCAGCGGGCATGTCCACCACCACCTGGAATTCGGATTTGTTGTCGAAAGGCAGCATCTTCATGAGAACGAGCCCCGTGGCCGGAAGCGCGAGCGAGGCGCCGATCGCCGCGAGCACGAAGAGCGCGAGTACGCCCCGGTTCCTCGCCCCGCGCCGCTCGTCGAGCAACGGCCGGAAGATGCGCTCGAAGAGCGGGGTGATGCGCTCGCCGAGGCCGGTCTTCGCCTGGCCGTGTCCGTGCAACCACAGGCGCGACAGCCAAGGCGTGACGGTGAAGGCAATGGCGAGCGAAATGAGCATGCCCATGCTGGCGTTGATCGGAATGGGGCTCATGTAGGGGCCCATGAGGCCGGTGACGAAGGCCATGGGCAGCAGCGCCGCGATCACCGTGAGCGTGGCGAGGATGGTGGGGCCGCCCACTTCGTCGACGGCGCCGGGGATGAGGCGCGCGAGCGGCGTATCGGGTTGCAGCAGGTGGTGGCGGTGGATGTTCTCCACCACTACGATGGCGTCGTCGACCAGGATGCCGATGGAGAAGATGAGCGCGAAGAGCGAGACGCGGTTGAGCGTGAACCCCCAGGCCCAGGAGGCGAAGAGCGTGGCCATGAGGGTGAGCACCACGGCGAGCCCCACGATGGCCGCCTCGCGCCGCCCCAGGGCGAAGAAGACGAGCGCCACCACGGAAGCGGTGGCGAAGAGCAGTTTCTTGATGAGCGTCTGCGCCTTGTCGTTGGCGGTGACGCCGTAGTTGCGCGACACCGCCAGCTCCACCCCGGCGGGCACGATGGTGTTGCGCAGCATCTCGGCGCGACGGATCACCGCGTCGGCCACGTCGATGGCGTTCTCGCCGGGCTTTTTCGTGACGGCGATCGTCACCGCGGGGAATTCCCCGCCGCCCGCTCCTTCGGCGCGGCCGTACCACACGTAACGTTCGGGCGGCGGCGGGCCGTCCTGCACCTCGGCTACCTCGCGAAGGAACACCGGCCGGCCCTCATGCACGCCCACCACCAGCTCGCCCACTTCCTCGGCGCTGGCAAGGAACGGCCCGGTTTCCACGGCGACGGTGGCATCTCCTTGCACCAGTTCCCCCGCCGGCAGGCCGGAGTTGGCCGAACGCAGGGCGGCGTGGAGATCCTGGACGGTGACGCCGCTGCCGGCCATCTTCGCCGGATCGAGGCGTACGAGCACGGCCCGTCCGGGCCCGCCGATCGTCTGCACCTCGCGCGTGCCAGGTACCCGCTTGAGCTCGATCTCCATGCTGTGAGCGACGCGTTCGAGATCGAACGCCCCTTGCTGCGGGTCGGTGGCGTAGAGCGTGAGTGTGACGATGGGTACGTCGTCGATACCCTTGGGCTTGATGATCGGTTCGAGCACGCCCAGGTCGCGCGGCAGCCAGTCGGTATGGGTGCGCAGCGTGTCGTGCAGCCGCACCAGGGCCACGATGCGCGGCACCCCCACCTTGAACTGCACCGTGAGGATGGCCAGACCCGGGCGCGAGACGGAGGTGACGTGTTCGATGCCCTCCATCTGGGCAAGCACCTGTTCGGCAGGCGAAGCCACCATCTGTTCGACGTCGGCCACCGCCGCCCCGGGGAAGGGAATGAGGACGTTGGCCATGGTCACGTTGATCTGCGGCTCCTCCTCGCGCGGCGTGACCAGCACGGCGAAGAGCCCCATGAGCAAGGCGATGAGCGCGAGCAGCGGCGTGATCTGCGCGCTCTGGAATTGCGCGGCGATACGACCGGAGAGGCCGAGCGGGCGCGGCGTGCTCATCTCAGCGTACCCTCGCGGCGCGCTCGGGGTTCGTCACCACGCGATCGCCTTCATCGATCCCGCTGAGGATCTCGATGCGCTCGCCCTCGGTTCGCCCCAGACGCACTTGCCGCAGTATGGGTTTGCCGTCACGATCGAGCACATAGAGGCCGGTCATTTCGGCGCGGCGCACCACGGCGCTCGCCGGCACGAGGAAACGCCGCCCTTCGCCTACACCCGGACTGCGCCAGGAGAGCCGCGCGAAGAGCCCCGGTTTGAGGCCATGCACTTCGGGCGGAAGCGCCAGACGCAGCTGGACCGTGTGGGTGGAAGGATCCGCCGCGGGAAAGATCTGCACCCGTTCGGCGGGAAGATGCAAGACAGGAAAGCCGGGAACTTCCACGTCCACCGTTCCCCCCGGTACCAGGGTGCTCGCCTCGCCCTGGGCGGCGACGGCGGTGACGCGCAGCGCGCCCGGATCGTAGATGCGCACCAGCGGCCGGCCGGGAAGTGCCGTCTCGCCCAGCACCACCGGCACTTCGCTCACGATGCCGTCGTAGGGCGCGGTGACCCGATGGTATCCCGCTTGCGTGCGCACGGCTTTGGCTTGCGCCTCGAGCGCGGCTACGCGCGCCTGGGCCGCGTCGCGCTGGGCGCGAGCCCGATCGAACGCCGCCTCGCTGATATAGGCTTTCTCGAAGAGGCGCCGCTGGCGCTCGTA
>JAQUGB010000236.1 GCA_028684345.1 Tepidiphilus sp.
GCGCGCACACTGGCGGTTTCTCTGGGCCGCGACCCATCGTCACGATATTGGTTCTAGGATCGTACGACCCTCCCGAACGCCGCAGGGGAAACCTGAGGGCGACGGCTCCATCTTCTACAAGGGGCGATCGTATTGACTCAGCACCCCATCGAGCCGCGCGCCGATGAGCTCAATTCTACGCTTGAATCGCGTGATGTCAAACCCTCCCTGCTGCTGCAACTTGACCAGGTCGAGCGCCACTTCCAGCGCCGTCCATAGCACCAGCTTCTCGCCGCTCAGACCCGAGCGTTTCGCCAGAGCGGTGATGCGCTCGTCGAGCAAAGCCGCGGCCTGGGCGAGTGAGTCCGCCTCGCCCGCTTCACACTCCAGGCGATAGGTGCGCCCCATGAGGGTCACATCGACGTGCGTTTCAGACATCGCTCACCTCCTCCGGTTCGAGCAGAGTCACGGCACGCTCGATGCCGCGAATCGCCTGTGCGAGCTTGCCCTCGAGGATGCGCTTGTCGGCCTCGAGCTGCGCCACCTGGCGCTCCAGCCGCTGGTTGTGTGCGCTCAGACGCTCGACGAGTTGCGCGAGCCGCTCGGCCTGGCGTTCGAGATGCGCGAGTTCCGTCTCCATCGCTTACCTCCGCAGTTGCCCGAGATCGCGCACCGCCCCGGTATCGGCGCTGGTGGTGAGCGCCGCGTAGGCCTGCAGGGCCACCGAGACCTGGCGCTGGCGCGACGCTGGACGCCAGGCCGCCTCTCCTCTGGCCTCCATCGCCGCCCGCCGGCGCACGAGCTCTTCCTCCGAGACCGCCAGATGGATGCGCCGCTGCGGAATGTCGATCTCGATCGTGTCGCCCTCTTCGATGAGCGCGATCGTGCCACCACAGGCGGCTTCCGGCGAGACGTGCCCGATGGAGAGGCCCGAGGTTCCACCGGAGAAACGCCCGTCGGTGAGGAGCGCACAGGATTTCCCCAAGCCTTTGGACTTCAGATAACTCGTGGGATAGAGCATCTCCTGCATCCCCGGCCCCCCTTTGGGCCCTTCGTAGCGCACCACCACCACGTCGCCGGGCTGGATCCGGTCACCGAGGATGGCCGCGACGGTTTCCTCTTGACTTTCGAAAACCCGGGCGCGCCCGCGGAAGACCCAGATCGACTCGTCCACGCCCGCCGTCTTGACGATGCAGCCCTTGGGCGCGAGATTGCCGTAGAGCACGGCCAGCCCGCCGTCCTGGGAAAAGGCGTTGGCCTGGTCACGAATCACCCCGGCGGTGCGATCCATGTCGAGCGAGGGATAACGCCGCTCCTGCGAAAAGGGACGCTGGGTCGGCACGCCGCCGGGAGCGGCGCGATAGAACTCGAAGACGTCGAGCGCCGACGTTTGCATCACGTCCCAGTGCGCCAGCGCCGCCTTGAGTGTGTGGCTATACACCGTCGGCACCTCGTCGTGCAGCAATCCGGCACGCTGCAGCTCGCCCAGAATGCCCATCACACCGCCGGCGCGATGCACGTCCTCGACATGGACCGTGCTCACTGCCGGGGCCACCTTGCACAGACAGGGCACCTGGCGCGAGATGCGGTCGATGTCGGCCATGGTGAAGGGCACTCCGGCCTCGTGCGCCGCGGCGAGCAGGTGCAGCACGGTATTGGTCGACCCGCCCATGGCGACGTCGAGCGACATGGCGTTCTCGAACGCGGCCAGGGTGGCGATGCGCCGCGGCAAGACGGATTCGTCACCTTGCTCGTAATAGCGCTTGGCGAGTTCGACGATGAGCCGCCCGGCGCGGCGGAAAAGTCCTTCGCGGTCGCGGTGCGTGGCCACGAGCGTGCCGTTGCCCGGCAGCGCCAGCCCCAAGGCCTCCGTGAGGCAGTTCATCGAGTTGGCGGTAAACATCCCGGAGCAGGAACCGCAGGTGGGGCAGGCCGAACGCTCGACGAGCGCGACTTCCTCGTCGCTCGCGTTGGGGTCGGCCGCTTTCACCATGGCGTCGACCAGATCGAGCGAGAGGTCCTGATCCTTCCATCGCACCTTGCCGGCTTCCATCGGACCACCGGAGACGAAGACGACCGGGATATTGAGCCGCAAGGCGGCCATGAGCATGCCCGGGGTGATCTTGTCGCAGTTGGAGATGCATACCAGCGCATCGGCGCAATGCGCATTGACCATGTATTCGACCGAGTCGGCGATGAGCTCGCGCGAGGGCAGGGAATAGAGCATGCCCTGGTGCCCCATGGCGATGCCGTCGTCGATGGCGATGGTGTGAAACTCTCTGGCCACGCCTCCCGCCTTTTCGATCTCCTCGGCCACGAGGCGGCCGAGATCGCGCAGGTGCACGTGCCCGGGCACGAAGTCGGTGAAACTGTTGGCGATCGCGATGATCGGCTTGCCGAAATCCTCTTCCTTCATACCGGTGGCGCGCCACAGGGCGCGGGCACCGGCCATGTTACGACCGTGGGTACTGGTGCGGGATCGATACTGCGGCATGGACTGTATCCTCGAACGTCGGCTGCGATGCCCGTTATTCTAGTCCCGAACCGGCCTTGGGCTACAATGAACTCTCGGTCCATACAGTGGTCTGGGATCCATGCTCGTGCATCCGCAGTTCGACCCCGTCGCCTTCTCGC
>JAQUGB010000044.1 GCA_028684345.1 Tepidiphilus sp.
CGGCAAGCCCGCCGCCGTCGCGGTTGGCGAGCGTGAGGCGCCCGCCGAGCGCCTCGATGGTGCGCTTGACGATGGCTAGCCCCAAGCCCGAGCCCGTCACGCCGCTGCGCATGGCCGATTCGGTACGCGCAAAAGGGGCGAGCACCCGCTCGAGCTGGTCTTCGGGAATGCCTGGGCCGCGGTCGGCCACGGTAAGCGTGGGGACGGCGGCATCCTCGCTGAGCAGGATTTCGATGGGGTGTTCGGTACCGGCATATTTCTTCGCGTTGTCGATGAGGTTGACCAGCACCCGGCGCAAGGCCGCGCGGTTGGCGCGTACGAACACGTGGGGCGCATCGCTTTTCCATTCGATGGGGGTGCCGCGCAAACGTTCCTTGGCCACGACTTCTTCAACGAGGGCATTGAGCTCGAGGGTTTCGTCGGCGGCGAGCGCGTCGACCTTGGCGTAATCGAGAAACTGGCCGACGATGCGGTCGATGTCGTCGAGGTCGGCTTCCAGCGTTTGCGCTTCGTGCTCGTCGATGGGGAGCAGCGCCAGGGCGAGCCGCAGGCGCGTGAGGGGGGTGCGCACGTCGTGCGACACGCCGGCGAGGATGAGTGCCCGTTCGGTCTCGTTGAGCCGCAAGCGTTCGACCATGGTGTTGAAAGCCAGCACCAGCTTGGCGAGCTCGGCCGAGGCAGGCATGGGCAGCAAGGTGGGCTGGCCGCCGGCGGCCACCGTCTCGGCGGCGCGGCGCAGCACGCGCAGCGGGCCGCTGATCCAGCGGGCGATGAGGAAAGCCCCCAGCAACGCCAGTCCCAGACTGACGCCGGCGAGCATCAGCCATTGCCATGGGTCGGGGCGAGGGATGCGCTCGGGGGGAAAACGCAGCCAGTAACCGCGCGGATCGTCCGGCGAGAGGCGGAAATACACCCACAGTCCGGGTTGGTCGCGCCAGCTCTTGCCTACCTGGGTGGAGGGGCCGAGCAGTCGGCGCAGTTCCTCTTGCAGGGCGCGATCGGGGTCGTCGTCCGGCAGCGGCTCGACTTCGTCGCCGAAATCGGCCGGATAGACGGCGATGCCCTCGAGCGTGACCCAATCGATCATCAAGTCGCCCTGGAAACGCTGCGGCGTGTGACGTAGCGTCGCGCGCGTCAGATTGATCACCGAGGCGATCAGGCGGGCATTGTCCCGGGCGCGCTGTTCCGTCTCGATCTGCCAGGACAGCCACCACCAGCTGGCGGCAGCGGCCAGGAGCAGCGCGGTGATCGAGACGAAAAGCTGCCAGAAGAGGCTCACCCGGCACAGCAGTGCCCGTAGCCCTTGTTCACGCGACCCGCTCATGGCGAGGATTCAGGCTCCTCGGCAGGCGCATCGGGGACGAAGACGTAGCCCACGCCCCAGACGGTCTGGATGTAGCGCGGTTTGCCCGGATCGGGCTCGACGAGGCGGCGCAGGCGGCTGATCTGCACGTCGATGGCGCGATCGAAGGGGCCATGCTCCCGGCCACGGGCGAGCTCCATGAGCTTGTCGCGGGTCATGGGCTGGTTGGGATGCTCGGCGAGCACGCGCAGCACGGCGAATTCGCCGGTGGTGAGCGGAATTTCCTCGCCGTGGCGCGTCAGGCGCCGCGTGGTGAGGTCGAGCACGTTGTCGCCGAAGACCACCGTGCCGCCCTGGGGCGCCGGGGCGCCGAGCGGTTCGCGCGGGCGGCGGCGCATCACGGCGTGGATGCGCGCCACCAGCTCGCGCGGGTTGAAGGGCTTGGGCAAATAATCGTCCGCGCCCAGCTCCAGCCCCCGGATGCGGTCTTCCTCGTCGCCCTTGGCGGTGAGCATGATGACGCCGAGTGGCGCCTCGCGCTGGCGCAGGCGGCGCAACAGCGTGAGCCCGTCTTCGCCCGGCAGCATCAGGTCGAGAATGACCATGTCGAAATGCTCGCGCTCTAGCGCCCGCTCCATGGCCGCCCCGTCGGCCACGGCCTTGACGGGAAACCCCTGGGTGTGCAGGAAGCGCGTGAGCAACTCGCGCAGGCGGGCGTCGTCATCGACGAGCAGGACGCGGCAGCGGCCGATTTCGTTCATGGTTCGATCCTCCCCGGCTGGAAAAAACGGCAACGGTGTTTGGCGGGATTGTCGCAGATCGCACGCGAAAAAGCCCAGCCCGGCGGTAAAATGCCCGCATGGATCTGCTCGCGATCGAAACCTCCGGCGAAATCGCCTCCGTGGCGCTACAGCGTGGCGACACCGTCTGGGAGCGCCGTCTGCAGGGCTACGCCCGCCACGCCGAACACCTCTTGCCCGCGGTGCACGCCGTGCTCGCCGAAGCGGGGCTCACCGTGGAGCAGCTCTCCGCCATCGCGTTTGGTGCCGGCCCCGGGGCCTTCACCGGGCTGCGGCTCGCCTGCGCCGCGGCGCAAGGGCTCGCCATGCCGTGGTCGCTGCCGCTCGTGCCCGTCGGTACGCTCGAAGCGCTGGCGGCACAGGCGGGCGAGGGAACGGTGCTGGCGCTCGCCGATGCCCGCATGGGGCAATGCTATCACGCCTGGTTTCGTTGCTCGGGGGGGCGCCTCGAATCGCTCACCGAAGCGGGCGTGGAGGTACCGGAGGCGGTTCCCCTGCCTCCGGCGGATGGCCCATGGCATATCGTCGGCCAAGGGATGGAGGCGCTGTGGCCAAGGCTACCGGAGTCCATCCGCGCCGGTGCGCTCGAGGTCGTGCTCGATGCCACGGTCCAGGCCCGCGACCTGCTGCGGCTCGCGCGGCGTGCGTTCGCCGAGGGGCGGACGGTTCCGCCCTGGGAGGCCGCGCCCTACTACGTGCGCGACAAGGTGGCGCTCACGGCCGAGGAGCAGGCCGCCTTGCGCCAGCGCAGGATGCAGGCGCCGTGAATTGGCTGCGCCTGCGTGCCATGCGCGAGGACGATCTGCCCTGGGTGACGGCGCTCGAGCGCACCGCGCAGGAAACTCCTTGGAGCGAAAAGAGCTTCCGCGAGGCGCTCACCGTCGGTTACGCCTGCTGGGTGGCGGAAGTGCTGTCCGGGGACGATCCCACGACTGCGGCGGCCGAACCGGTCGGTTTTCTCATCCTGCTGCTCGTCGCAGGCGAGGCCGAGATCCTGAACCTGGCGATCGACCCGGCCCATCGCGGCCGTGGACTGGGGCGGGAGATGCTGGAGGCCGCGCTCGAGGAGGCGCGCGAGCGCGGCGCCACCACGGTGTGGCTGGAAGTGCGCGTCTCCAACCAAGCGGCGATCGCCCTCTATCAGCGCAACGGTTTTGCCATCGTTGCCCGGCGCCGCGGCTATTACGCCACGCGGGAGGGGGCAAGGGAAGACGCGCTGGTGATGCAGCGGGAACTCGTTCGATGAGCGTGCCGGTCGACGAAAAAGAGCGCTTTGCCCGACTCGAGGAAATGGGCTTGACGCCGCTGTGGCGCCTGCGTACCCGCTTGCAACCGGCCACCGAGGCGGGTGAGGCCAAGGGTGCGCACCAAGAATCCCCTGCCGTCGCGGCCCCGACCGACCAGATCCTGGATACGTCGCCGCAGAAACCCGCCGCGGCCGCAGCGGCATCGTCCGTACCGGCCAGGGAACGCGGGGAACGCGCTCCGAGGCAGCCGCCTCGCCCCTCCTCCGGCCCGGCCGGCAAACGTCCGGATCTTCGCCCGGTTCCTGCCACGCCCGCTGCGCCTGCCGTTGGCATTCCGGCACGGACCGTCGACCCGGAGCGCGCCGCGCGCATCGCCACGCTCGACTGGGAGGCGCTGGAAGCCGAGATCCGCGCCTGTACCGCCTGTCCGCTGCACCGCACGCGCGCCCAAGCGGTGCCCGGTGTGGGCAACCGTCAAGCGCGCTGGATGTTCGTGGGCGAAGGGCCGGGGCGCGAGGAAGATCGACGCGGTGAGCCTTTCGTCGGCCCCGCGGGGAAATTGCTCGACGCCATGCTCTTCGCCCTGGGGCTGGATCGCACCCGGGTCTATATCGCCAACGCGGTGAAGTGCCGCCCGCCGGACAATCGCACGCCCACGGCCGAGGAGATCGCGGTCTGTGCGCCGTTCCTCTTTCGCCAGATCGCCCTGGTGCGCCCGCGGGTGCTGGTGGCCTTGGGACGTCCGGCGGCGCTCGCCCTTCTCGGCGAAGAGATCAAGATCGCCCAGGCGCGGGGCCGGATCTTTCGCTACGGCGACATTCCCGTCGTGGTCACCTACCATCCCGCCTACCTCTTGCGCAACCCCGCCGACAAGGCCAAGGCCTGGGAGGATCTGTGCCGGGCCAGGGCGCTCGTCGAGGGGGAGGGTTAGCGCGTCGAGCGTTTTCGTTACGCAGCGTTCATTCCCGGTTAAGTCTTCGTCCTTCCCGATCGGTTATCCTATGGCAATGTCTATGGGATAAATTATGTTTGTGGAGGCATGTAATGGATCGGATTCGGTACGGGTTATGGACTCTGCTGCTCGGTTCTTCCCTGTTGTGGCTGGTGGCCGAGCCGAAATTCTACGAAGCGGGCACGTTCTTTGCTTGGCGCGAGGTGATGACGCAGTTGAGCGGCGTGCTCGCCTTCGGTTGTATGAGCGCGGCCATGGTGCTCGCGCTGCGCCTTCGCTGCGTCGAACGGCTCTTCGGTGGTCTGGACAAGACCTATCGCCTGCACAAGTGGGTGGGCATCGGCGCGCTCGTCTTCGCGCTCGTCCATTGGCTGTGGGCCAAGGGGCCGAAATGGGCGGTGCAGCTGGGTTGGATCGCTCGGCCGGCGCGCGGGCCGCGGCCGGAGCCGAGCAATGAGATCGAGGCCGCGTTTCGTGCCGTGCGTGGCCTGGCCGAGACGATGGGCGAGTGGGCCTTCTACGTCGCCGTGCCGCTTCTGCTGATCGCGCTGTTGCGCCGCGTGCCGTATCACGTCTTCGCCAAATTGCATCGGGTGATTCCCGTGCTGTTCCTCGTCTTCGCCTTCCACGCCCTCGTACTCGTGAAGTTCTCCTACTGGGCTACGCCCTTGGGCGGGCTGCTCGCCCTGGAGATCGCCGCCGGAATCTTTGCCGCCGTCGTCTCGCTCGCCGGGCGCATCGGTGTCACGCGGCGCGTCTCGGGGCGGTTGGAAACGGTGGAGCCGCTACCGGGCGTGGGCGCGGTCACGCTCACCGTGGCGCCCCAGCACTGGCCGGGGCATGAGGCAGGGCAATTCGCTTTCCTCGGGCTCGATGCGCAGGAAAAGGCTCATCCGTTCACCATCGCCAGCGCCTGGGACGAGCGCTCGCCGCGACTGTCTTTCGTCGTCAAGGCGTTGGGGGACTACACCCGCAGCTTGCCGCAGCGGCTGGGGCCTGGGCAAGAGGTGCGTATCGAGGGGCCTTACGGCGGCTTTACCTTCGACGACGAGGCACCGCGCCAGATCTGGGTGAGCGGTGGGGTGGGCGTGACGCCGTTTCTCGCCGCTTTGCAGCAGAAAGCGCTGCGTGGTTCGCCCTCCTGCCCGGTCGATTACTTCCATTCGCTCTCGGCGCCGGATGAGGTCGTCGAGGCGCGGCTGCAAGCACTTGCCACGGAGGCGGGGGTGCGGCTGCATCTCGTCTGGCCGCAACGCGACGGGCGGCTCACGGGCGAACGCATCCGCGCCACCGTGCCGCAATGGCGCGAGGCAAGCCTGTGGTTTTGCGGCCCCGAGGGATTCGCCGAGGCACTACGGCGCGACTTCACCGCCGTGGGATTCGACGCGCGCCGCCGATTCCATCGCGAATTCTTCGACTTCCGTTAGGACGACGCCGGGCGCCGCGAAAGCCGTCGGGCAGGCGCGCGGGCCAATCGCCCTTCAGTGGCGATCGATCATCTCCAGCAAATGGAGCGAGTCGATATGGCGCTGGTTGGCGCGGTGCCACGCCCAGACGGCGATCATGGTGCCCGAGACGAGGAGCCCGAAGAGCGCGATGATCCAATGGATCGACAAATCGAAATACAACAGCAGCGCGTAGAGCCCGATCATCACCAGGATGGCGAGGTTTTCGTTGAAATTTTGCACTGCGATCGAATGCCCCGCGCCCATGAGTATGTGACCACGATGCTGCAGCATGGCATTCATCGGCACGACGAAGAAACCGGCGAGCGCGCCGATGACGATCATGAGCACCATGGCCAGGGTGAGCGAATACACGAACACCATGCCGATCGTCACGAATCCCATCAGGATGCCTAGCGGGACCACTTTCGGCGCTTCGCGCAGCGCCACCCATTTTGCGGCGGCCACCGAGCCGACCGCGATACCCACGGCCACCACCCCCTGCAACATCGTGGCCTGCGACAGCGACATGCCCAGATTCACCTCGGCCCATTTGAGCACGATCAACTGCAGCGTCGCCCCCGCGCCCCAAAAGAGCGTGGTCACCGCCAGCGAGATCTGTCCCAGTTTGTCGCGCCACAGCAGAGAAAAATAATGTCCGAATTCGTGCAGGAGATACAAGGGGTTTTTCTTGAGCGGCACGTGCGCCACGCCGGTGTCGGGCACGTAGAAGTTGAATACCGCCGCCACCCCATAGAGCAGCACCACCACGAACAGGGATACCCATAGGCCATTGTGCAGCCACGGGAACCAGGCGTCGAACCGGTCAACCACTCCCGGGGCGACCAGGATGCCGCCGAGCAGCGTTCCCGCGATGATCGCCCCGACGGTGAGCCCCTCGATCCAGCCGTTGGCCACCACCAGCAGGCGGTGTGGCAGGTACTCGGTGAGGATGCCGTATTTGGCCGGGGAATAGGCCGCCGCACCTATGCCGACGATGGCATAACCCAGTAAGGGATGCGCGCCGAAGACGATGAGGAGACACCCGACGATCTTGATCGAATTGGTGATGAGCATCACGCGCCACTTCGGCATCGAGTCGGCGAAGGCGCCGACGAAGGCCGCGAGCAGCACGTAGGAAAGGGTGAAGAAAAATTTCAGGAGCGGTTCGTATTCGGGCGGCGCCTCGATATGGCGCAAGATGCCCATCGCAACGATCAATAGGGCATTGTCGGCCAGCGCAGAGAAGAACTGCGCGGCCATGATGAAATAGAAACCGCCGGGCATCGGTCTCGCTCCTGAGGCGACTTCGAAACAGGCGAAAAGAGCGCGTAGTGTAGCAAGATGTCGCGCCATTTTTTGCTATCCTCGCGCAAAAGCACGAGGGACGATTTTTTCGGGAGAATTTTTATGGACGTCGGTTTCATCGGTCTCGGTCTGATGGGGCGCCCCATGGCGCTCAACCTTCTGCGCGCGGGGCACCGGGTGCACGTCTGGGCTCGCCGCAGGGAATCGATGGCGCCGCTCATCGAAGCCGGAGCCATCGCCGCAGATTCTCCGGCCGAACTTGCTCGCAGTGTGCGCATCACTTTTTCCATGGTGGCCGACGCCCCGGACGTGGAAGAAGTCACTCTAGGGGAACGGGGCGTGGCCCTCGGCTCCCAGCCGGGGCACATCCACGTCGATTGCAGCACCATCGCGCCCGAAGCCGTGCGCTGCATCGCCGCGCGGCTGGCCGAACGCGGCGTTCTCATGCTCGATGCCCCCGTCTCCGGTGGCGAGATCGGCGCCATCGAGGGCACGCTCACGTTCATGGTTGGCGGTGACGAAGCCGCCTTCGCCACCGTACGACCGCTATTCGAAGCCATGGGGCGCACCATCACCTGGATCGGCCAAAGCGGCGCCGGCCAGGTCGCCAAGGCCTGCAACCAGATACTCACCGGCGTCACTGTGGTGGCCGTGGCCGAAGCCTTCAACCTCGCCCGCGCCGAAGGTGTCGACCCCGGCCGCGTGCGCACGGCGCTCTTGGGCGGCTCGGCCTACTCGCGCGTACTGGAAAACCACGGCGCCCGCATGCTCGAGCGCAACTTCCGCCCCGGTTTCAAAGCCTGGATGCACCAGAAAGACATGCGCATCGTGCTCGACGAAGCCCACCGCAGCGGCGTTCCCGCGCCCCTGTCGGCGGTGGCCGCGCAATGGTTCAACGCCCTCGTCGGCGCCGGCCTGGGCGAGGAAGATTCGATCGCCGTGCTCAAGCTCTTCGAGCAGATGAGAGGAGGGCAGGGGCGTTGAGACCGAGCATGAACGGCAAACCGGCCGTCTTCCTCGACCGCGATGGCGTCATCAACGAAGATCGCGGCTACGTCCATCGCTGGGAAGACTTCTCCTTCCTGCCCGGTGCGATCGAGGCCCTGCGCCAGCTGCAGCAGAAAGGCTATCTCCTCGTCGTCATCACCAATCAATCGGCCGTCGCTCGTGGCCTGTGCACGGAAGCCGACGTCCTCGCCCTGCACGAACGGATGCGCGCTTTCTTGCGCGAACGGGGCATCGAGCTTGCCGGCATCTATCACTGCCCGCACCACCCCCAAGGCAGCGTGTCGGACTATGCCATCGCCTGCGCCTGCCGCAAGCCCGAACCCGGTATGATCCTGCGCGCTGCCCAAGCGCACGGCATCGACTTGTCCCGTTCGCTCCTGGTGGGCGACAAACTCAGCGACCTCGAAGCCGGCCGCGCCGCGGGTATTCCTTCCCTCTACCTCGTCGTACCGCCAGGGCAGGACAAGGATCTCTCCCCCTTGCCGGGAGTGCAACGGGTCTCGGGGCTGAGCGAGGTGGTGGAGCGGATGTTCGGGGCGCAGGCAATGCCATCTTCATGAGGACTCGGCTACAATGATAGACATGAGCGCCCGACACGACGTCAAGTCCCTGAACCCCCCTTATCCAGCCGTCCCTATGGCGGTGATCGGCCTCGGCTACGTCGGCCTGCCGCTCGCCGTTGAATTTGGTAAGCGTCGCCCGGTGATCGGCTACGACCTCAAGCGCAGCCGCATCGAAGAACTGCGCCGCGGGCTCGACCGCACGCGCGAAGTCTCCGCCGAAGAACTCGCCGCTGCCCGTCACCTCCGATTCACCGACGATCCGGCAGAGCTCGCGCGCTGCACCGTCTTCATCGTCACCGTCCCCACCCCCATCGATCGGCACAAGCGCCCCGACCTCACCGCGCTGCTCGCGGCCAGTGAAACGGTGGGCAAAGCGCTCAAACTGGGCGATCTCGTCATCTATGAATCCACCGTCTATCCCGGTTGCACCGAAGAAGACTGCGTGCCCGTGCTGGAGCGCGCCTCCGGCCTCGTCTTCAACCGCGACTTCACCGTCGGCTACAGCCCTGAGCGCATCAACCCCGGCGACCCCGAGCACCGCCTTCCCACCATCAAGAAAGTCACCTCCGGCTCCACCCCCGAGGCCGCCGAACGGGTCGACGCCCTCTACCGCGAGATCATCACCGCCGGCACGCACCAAGCCCCCAGCATTCGCGTGGCCGAAGCCGCCAAGGTGATCGAGAACACCCAGCGCGACGTCAACATTGCGCTGATCAACGAACTCGCCATTCTCTTCAACCGGCTCGGCATCGACACCCAGGCCGTGCTGGAAGCGGCCGGCACCAAGTGGAATTTCCTCCCCTTCCGTCCCGGGCTCGTGGGCGGGCACTGCATCGGCGTCGACCCCTACTACCTCACGTACAAGGCGCAGGAAGTCGGGCACCACCCCGAGATCATCCTGGCCGGACGCCGGCTCAACGACGCCATGGGCGCCTACGTCGCCGGACGCGTGGTCAAGCTCCTCATCAAGCGTCGCCACCCCGTCGAAGGCGCCCGCGTCCTCATCCTCGGGCTCACCTTCAAGGAAAACTGCCCCGACCTGAGAAACACCCGCGTGACCGACCTCATCGCCGAACTCCAAGACTACGGCATGCAGGTCGACGTGCATGACCCCTGGGCCGACCCGGAAGAGGCGTGGCAGGAATACGGGCTTCGAATGGTGCCAGAGCCGCAGTGCACATCCTATGATGCCATCGTCCTCGCCGTGGCGCACCGGCAATACCGCGAGCTGGGAGCAGGGGCGATCCGGGCGTGGCTGAAGGCGGGCGGGGTGGTGTATGACGTGAAACACGTGCTGCCCAGGGAAGCGGTGGATGGTAGACTGTGAGCTTTTGATCAAGTCTGGGCGCACGTGCGTTACGTGGCAACCCGTATTACAATGGCAAACATGAACGCCCGCCACGACGCCAGCTACAAGCACCTCTTCTCCTCGCCCAAGGTGGTGCAGCACCTCATCGAAGGGTTCCTGCCTGCCGAAGGGTTGGGGCGGTTCGACTTCAGCACCCTGGAAAAGGTCCCCGCGAGCTACGTGAGCGAAGACCTGCGCGAGCGCGCCGACGACGTCATCTGGCGGGTGAAGACGGGCGAAGACTGGCTCTACCTCTATCTTCTGATCGAATTCCAGAGTAGTGTCGACCCCTGGATGGCAGTGCGCCTCCTCACCTACGTCGGACTGCTCTATCAGGACCTCATCAAGGGCGGACAGATCAAGGGCAGACGCCTGCCGCCGGTTTTGCCCATCGTCTTCTACACTGGCGAAGCACCCTGGAATGCGGCCACCGACATTGCCGAGCTCCTGCCCCAAGACCCGCCCGAGACGCTCGCCAAGTACCTGCCGCGCCTGGCCTACGTGCTCATCGACGAGAACGCCTATAGTGACGAGACGCTCGCCGGGCTGAAGAACGTGGTCGCGGCTACCATGCGGCTCAAGCGCCAGCAACGGCCGCAGGATCTCGCCCGGCTCACCGCGGCGCTGCACCGCTGGTTTGCCGGGGATGCGGAACTCGAACGCCTGCTCACCGTCTGGATACGGGAATATCTGCTGCGCGACCTGCGTCCGGAACTGGACGTACCCGAAGCCCACGACCTGGGGGAGATCACCATGCAACTGGCCGAACGATTCAAGCAATGGGAACGGGAAGTCGAGAAGGCGCCCGCGCCCTCATCCCTGGGCTCACT
>JAQUGB010000237.1 GCA_028684345.1 Tepidiphilus sp.
GCGATGCTGCGCGACTGGGAAGCGCAAGGGATCGACGCCCCTTGGGGACCGAGCGGGGTGGCGCATCTGGCACGGGACGAGGCGCAGGCGCGCAAGCAGCGCGCGACGCTCGAGCGGCTCGCCCCGCCGTCCGAGGTTTTGAGCTGGCTCGACGCCGCAACGCTCTCCGAGCGCATCGGCTGGCCCGTAGAGCAAGGGGGCTGGTGGTTCGGCATCGGCGGCTGGATCGGCCCGCAGCGCTGGTGCCGGCGCCTGCTCGAACTAGCCGGCCCCTTCCTTACCTTGCGCTGCGCCACGGCGGTGGGCTCGCTCGAACCGTGCGCGCCGGGCTGGCGCGTGCGCGACGCCGAGGGTAACGTCCTGGAAGAAGCCGACGCGGTGGTGCTCGCCGCCGGGGCCGAGGTGCCCTCGTTCGCTCAGGCGGCCGATTTGCCGATCCGGCCCGCGCGCGGTCAGGTGTCGCTCGCGCCGGCAGAAGAGGGCTCTGCCCCCTGGGTGACGGTGTGCCGCAACGGCTACGTGACGCCGGAAGTCTCGGGGCGGCGCGCCTTCGGAGCCACGTTCGCCGTGGACGACACGGACCCTACCGTGCGACCCGCCGATCACGGCGAGAATCTTTCCAAGCTCGAGGCGATCCTGCCCGGTTATACGGCGGGGCTCGATCCCGCAGCGCTCGAAGGGCGGGTGGGGTTCCGGCCGTCGGTGCCGGATCGCCTGCCGGTGATCGGCGCCCTGGGCGAGGCGCCGGGCCTGGTCGTGCTCTCGGGGTTCGGCGCGCGGGGGCTCGCCTTTGCGGTGCCGGCCGCGCGGCTCGTTTCGGCCATGCTCTGCGGCGAACCCTGGCCGCTCGAGCGCGCCACGGCGCTCGCGGCCGACCCGGCGCGGTTTTTCCGCCGCTGAAGCGTCTTACTCTTCCGGGCGCATGGCAGGGAAGAGGATGACGTCGCGGATGTTGGGGCTGTCGGTGAGCAGCATCACCAGCCGGTCGATGCCGATGCCGCAGCCGCCGGTGGGCGGCATGCCGTATTCGAGCGCCCGGATGTAGTCGGCGTCGAAGTACATCGCTTCCTCGTCGCCGGCCTCCTTCGCCCGCACTTGCGCGAGAAAGCGTTCGGCCTGGTCTTCGGGATCGTTGAGTTCGGAGAAGCCGTTGGCGATCTCGCGCCCGACGATGAAGAGCTCGAAGCGCTCGGTGATCTCGGGATGGGTGTCGCTTCGGCGTGCGAGCGGCGAGACTTCGGCCGGATAGTCCACGATGAAGGTCGGCGACCAGAGTTCGGCTTCGGTGGTCTCCTCGAAGAGCGCGAGTTGCAGCGCGCCCAGGCCCATGTCCGGTTTGACCTCGACGCCCAGCTCGCCGAGCTTGGCGCGCAGCCACTGCGGGTCTTCGAGCTGGGTGCGGGACCAGCCGGGGTGATGTTTCTGGATCGCCTCGACGATGGTGAGCCGTGCGAAGGGCTGCGACAGATCGAGCTCGCGCCCCTGGTAGAGGAAGCGCTCCGTGCCCAGCGCCACGCGCGCCGCATGACGGATCAGCCCTTCGGTGAAATCCATCATCTTACGGTAGTCGCTGTAGGCTTCGTAAAACTCCATCATGGTGAATTCGGGATTGTGCCGCGGCGAGATCCCCTCGTTGCGGAAGTTGCGGTTGATCTCGAACACTTTCTCGAATCCCCCCACCACCAGGCGCTTGAGGTAGAGCTCTGGGGCGATGCGCAGGTACATGGGCATGTCGAGCGCGTTGTGGTGGGTGACGAAGGGCCGCGCGTTGGCCCCGCCCGGAATGGGGTGCAGCATGGGCGTTTCGACTTCGAGAAAACCATATTCGAGCATGTAGTCGCGGATCGCCTGGATGAGCCGGCTGCGCGCGACGAAACGCCGGCGCGTCTCTTCGCTCATGATGAGATCGACATAGCGCTGGCGGTACTTCAGCTCCTGGTCGGCGAGCCCATGGTACTTGTCCGGCAGCGGGCGCAGGCTCTTGGTGAGCAAGCGAATCGATTCGGCGTGGATCGTGAGTTCGCCGGTGCGCGTCTTGAAGAGATGGCCTTCCACACCGATGATGTCGCCGATGTCCCAGTGCTTGAAATCTTCATAGACTTCGGCCCCCACGCCGTCGCGCGCCACGTACACCTGGATGCGGCCGGAGAGATCCTGGATCGTGATGAAGCTCGCCTTGCCCATGACGCGCTTCAACATGATGCGGCCGGCCACGACCGCGGCGGGCTTGAGTTCCTGGAGCTTTTCCGCCTCGACCTCGCCGTAGGCTTCGTCGAGCTTGGCGGCGAGGTTGAGCCGCTCGAAATCGTTGGGGAAGGCAGGGCCGCGTGCGCGCAGCGCAGCGAGCTTCTTGCGCCGTTCGGCAATGATGTGGTTCTCGTCGGCAAGGGAGAGCGGCTCGGAATTCATCGGTTCCGTCATTGGAGGACTCGGGATCTGGGCGAACGAAAGGGGGAATTTTCGCATTTCCGCAGCCGGAGGGCAAACGGAGGGAGCCTCTGCCGAAGAGAGGGTGACATCTCACCGACACCGATGATAAGCTTCTAGCATCATAGGATGAAACCATGGAGGATGAAATGG
>JAQUGB010000238.1 GCA_028684345.1 Tepidiphilus sp.
GGGGTGGGGGCGTTGGGGCTGGGGTTGATCCAGGTGCGCTCGCCCAGCGGCCAGCCGTAGCCGGGGGCGGCGTCCGGGTCCCAGCCTTCGAGCGATACCACGCGATAGTCGAGGTCGAGCCCCAGGGTGGCGATGAACCAGCGCCCGGCCTCGCCCAGAGTGAGGCCGTGGCGCATGGGAAGGCTCCCGGCGCCGACGAAGCTCTCCCATCCCGGCTGCAGCAGCCCCCCCTCGACGCCGCGCCCGAGCGGATTGGGCCGGTCGAGCACCCACACGCTCTTGCCGTGCGCGGCGGCCGCTTCCAGCACGTAGCGCAGGGTGGTGAGGTAGGTGTAGACGCGGCAGCCGAGGTCCTGCAGGTCGACGAGCAGCACGTCGAATGTGTCCATCATCGCCGGGGTGGGGCGGCGCACCGCACCGTAGAGGCTGAAGACGGGGATGCCCAGGCGCGCGTCGAACTCGTCGGGCGATTCGACCATGTTGTCTTGCTTGTCGCCGCGTGCACCGTGCTGCGGGCCGAAGAGCGCAGTAAGCTGCACGTCGGGCAGCGCCGCGAGTGCGTCGGCCGCGTGCATCAGCTCGCGCGTGACGGAAGCCGGGTGCGCCAGGAGTGCCACGCGCCGACCGGCGAGAGGGCGGCGCAGTTCGGGTTCTGCGAGGAGTCGGTCGAGACCGAAGCGGATCATGATGGACGGTCCTGCTGCTAAAATGAGCGATTTTCCCAGAAAAGACGGACATGGGCGAGGCATTGGCAGAACGGCTGGCACAGGAAGTGGCGCGGCGGCGCACCTTCGGCATCATCGCGCACCCGGACGCGGGCAAGACCACCCTCACCGAGAAGCTGCTCCTCTTTGGCGGAGCGATTCAACTGGCCGGTACCGTGAAGGCGCGCAAGTCGGCGCGGCACGCCACCTCCGACTGGATGGAGGTGGAGAAACAGCGCGGCATCTCGGTGACTTCCTCCGTGATGCAGTTCGAGTACGACGGGCATGTGATCAACCTGCTCGACACCCCCGGTCACCAGGATTTCTCCGAGGATACCTACCGCGTGCTCACCGCGGTCGACTGCGCCGTGATGGTGATCGACGCGGCCAAGGGGGTAGAGGCGCAGACGATCAAGCTGCTGGAAGTGTGCCGCCTGCGCGACACGCCCATCATCACCTTCATCAACAAGATGGACCGCGAGGTGCGTGAGCCCTTCGAGCTGCTCGACGAGATCGAGTCGGTGCTCAAAATCGACTGTGCCCCCCTCACCTGGCCCATCGGCAGCGGCAAGGCTTTTCGCGGGGTGTATCACCTGCTGCACGACCGTACGCTCGTGTTTCGCCCAGGCGAGGAGAAGCGCGTCGAGGCCGAGGTGATCGCAGGGCTCGCCAATCCCGAGCTCGATGCGCGCTTTCCCTCCGAAGTGGGGGCGATGCGCGAGGCGGTGGCGCTGGCGCGCGAGGCGCTTTCCCCTTTTTCTCTGGGGGAATTTCTTGCCGGGCGGCAGACGCCGGTCTTCTTCGGTTCAGCGATCAACAATTTCGGCGTGCAGGAAGTGCTGCGGGCGCTCATCGACTGGGCACCGCCACCGCAGCCGCGCGATGCCGGGGTGCGTCTGGTCCTGCCCACCGAGGAAAAATTCTCCGGCTTCGTCTTCAAGATCCAGGCGAACATGGATCCGAAGCACCGCGACCGCATCGCCTTCTTTCGCGTCTGCTCCGGTCGCTACCACAACGGTATGAAAGCTTGGCACGTGCGTGCCGGGCGCGAGATGCGCCTGGCCAACGCCATCACTTTCATGGCCAACGAGCGCGCGATCCAGGAAGAGGCGTTTGCTGGGGATATCATCGGCATCCACAATCATGGTCAGCTGCAGATCGGTGACACCCTCACCGAAGGCGAAATGCTCGGTTTCACCGGCATCCCTTACTTCGCACCGGAGCTCTTCCGCATGGCGCGGCTGCGCGATCCCCTCAGAGCCAAGCAGCTGCACAAGGGTTTGAAGGAACTGGGGGAGGAAGGGGCGATCCAGGTGTTCGAGCTCGAGGGCGGTCAGATCCTGCTCGGGGCGGTCGGAGTGCTGCAGTTCGAGATCGTGGCCGAGCGCCTGCGCAGCGAGTATGGGGTGGAGGCAATTTTCGAGCCGGCGGAGATCTACACCGCCCGCTGGCTGGTCTATCCGGATGAAGCCACGCGCGCGCGCTTCGAGCGCGAGCAGGCCCTGCGCCTTGCGCGCGACATCGACGGTAACCCGGTGTATCTGGCTTCGTCGCGCTACAACCTCGAGGTGACGATGGAAAAATACCCGGCGGTGCAGTTTCGCGCCACGCGCGAGCACCGCCAGGTCTTCGGTTGAAGCGCCGCTCCGCATGGGCGCAGGGCGGCGCCGGCCGTCACTTCATGCGTTCGACTTCGGTGAATGCGTTGCCGCTCACCTTGTAGAGGACGTAGTCGCCCGGCACGTCGCCGTGGACATCGAATTCCTGATCCCCCGCGGCGCCCTTGTAGTCGATGTCCTTACCTTCGGCGATGAGCTGCTTCGCCTTGGCCCATTCGCCGGGCAGGATGGGTTCGCCCGGGGCGGTGGC
>JAQUGB010000239.1 GCA_028684345.1 Tepidiphilus sp.
GCCGCGCCTCTTCCACCAGGCCGACGATGTCGCCCATGCCGAGGATACGGTTCGCCATGCGATCGGGGTAGAAAGGCTCCAGCCCCGAGAGCTTCTCTCCCACCCCGGCGAACTTGATCGGCTTGCCCGTGACGGCGCGCACCGACAGCGCCGCCCCGCCGCGCGCGTCCCCGTCGAGCTTGGTGAGCACCACGCCGGTGAGCGGCAGCGCCTCGTTGAAGGCGCGCGCGGTATTGACTGCGTCCTGCCCCAGCATGGCGTCGACCACGAAGAGCGTCTCGGTCGGATTCAAGGCCGCGTGCAGCGCCTTGATCTCCTCCATCATCGCCCGGTCGATCGCCAGGCGCCCAGCGGTATCCACCAGCAGCACGTCGTGGAAATGCCGCTCGGCCCAATCCTTGGCCGCGCGCGCGATCGCCTCGGGCTGCTGCTCGGGCGAGGAAGGGAAGAAATCGACCCCGGCCTGCTCGGCCACCGTGCGCAGCTGCTCGATCGCCGCCGGCCGGTAGACGTCGGTGGAGACCACCAGCACTTTCTTCTTTTTCTCTTCCTTGAGCCATTTGGCGAGCTTGCCCACGGTGGTGGTCTTCCCCGCCCCCTGCAGCCCCGCCATGAGGACGACCACCGGCGGGCGCGCCTCGAGCTTGAGCCCCTCGCCCTGGCCCCCCATGAGCGCCACGAGCTCGTCGTGCACCACGCCGATGAGCGCCTGGCCCGGCGTGAGCGAACCGATCACCTCCTGCCCGACGGCCTTTTCCTTCACGCGGGCGATGAAGTCCTTGACCACCGGCAGGGCCACGTCGGCTTCCAGCAGCGCCATGCGCACCTCGCGCAGGGCCTCCTGGATGTTCTCCTCCGTGAGCCGCGCCTGGCCGCGCAGCGTCTTGACGACTTTGGACAGTCTTTGCGTCAGGTTGTCGAGCATGGGCACAAAACCTCGGCATTCTTCGAGTAAACTAGGATCATGGATTCGATTCTACCCCATCTGCTGGCCTTCCTCTTGTACGGCCTCGGGGCGATCGCCGTAGGGCGGCGCTGCCGCCGCCAACCGGAAGAAGGAGGCCGCTGCCCGCGCCCACTCGACCGGGCCCTGCTCACCGCCGCCATCCTCGCGCACGGCTGGGGCGCGGCCGCCCTGCTGCTGTCGGACCAAGGACTGCGGCTCGGGTTCGCGCCGGCGCTTTCGCTCACGGTGTGGCTCGCCGCCCTCTTCTTCTGGATCGAATCTTTCTACGCCCCCATCGGCTGGCTCTACACCGTACTCACGCCGATCGCCGCCCTGGTGTGCCTGCTCGTGCCCTGGCTGCCCTTGCCTGCCGCGCCTGTCGCCACCGACAACCCATGGCTGCGCCTGCACCTGGTCGTGGCGCTGCTCTCCTATGCGCTGTTCACGCTCGCCGCGCTGCACGCGGTGCTGATGTCGGTGCTCGAGCGTGCCCTGCACCGGCGCGAACCCGCGGCCTGGCTCGGGCGGATGCCGCCGCTGCTCGTGATGGAGACGCTGCTCTTTCGCGTGATCGGCGTAGCCTTCGCCCTGCTCACGGTCACGGTGCTCACCGGCGTCGTTTTTTCCGAAGCGCTCTTCGGCCAGCCGCTGCGCCCCGACCATAAAACCATCTTCACCCTGCTCGCCTGGGCGATCTTCGGCGTGCTACTCTTGGGGCGACACGCCTGGGGTTGGCGCGGGCGCGTGGCCCTGCGCTGGACCTGGGCCGGTTTCGTCACCTTGGCGCTCGCCTACCTCGGCACCCATTTCGTCCTCGAATACCTCCTGCAGCACCGATGACGCCTCCGATGGATGCCCCGCTTCCCGCCGATCTGCTCTGGCAATGGCTCGGGCTGGCCTTGTTGCTCTTGTCCTCGGGTCTGTCCTCCATGAGCGAAACCGTGATGATGGCGGCCAACCGCTATCGTCTCAAGGCCCGCGCGGACAACGGCGAGCGAAGTGCACAACTGGCCGTGGCACTCATCGCACACCCCGAGCAGATGCTGAGCGTGATCTTGCTCGTCAATAATGCCGTCAACGTCGGCGCGGCCACACTCGCTTCCGTCATCACCATCGAGCTCTTCGGCCAGAACGAGGCGATGCTCGCCGTGGGCAGCTTCTCGCTGACCTTCCTCATCCTCGTCTTCTCCGAGATCACGCCGAAAGTGATCGGTGCCCGCTATGCCGACCTCCTCGCGCCCTACGTCGCTTATCCGCTCACGGCCTTGCTGCGCCTGCTCGGGCCCGTAGTGAATTTCGTCAATCTCTTCGTCAAGGCACTGCTGTGGCTGCTGCGCTTGCCGCACCGAGCCGCACCTCAGGACCCGAGCCTGGAGGAGCTTCGCAGCCTCGTGCTCGAATCCCGCGTATTGCGTTCCCAAAAACACCGCGACGTGCTGCTCAAACTCTTCGATCTCGAGCGCATCACGGTGGCCGACGTGATGATCCCGCGGCAGGCAATCGAATTTCTCGATCTCACCGACGACGAAGAGACCCTACGGGCGCAACTGGCCACCGCCTACCATACGCGGCTGCCGGTGATCGAAGGCAACCCGGACGAGGTGCTCGGCATTTTGCACGTGCGCC
>JAQUGB010000240.1 GCA_028684345.1 Tepidiphilus sp.
ATCTGGCGGGCCGCTTCGGCCAACAGCCGTGCTTCCTCCTTGCGCTCCAGGTGCAGCATGGCGGAGAACACGCCGGCACGGCCGCGCAGGTGCGCTCCGAGGGCGACGTTCTCGAGCACGGAGCGGCCAGATAGCAGCCGGACGTGCTGGAAGGTGCGGCTCATGCCCATGCGCGCGATCTCGCGCGACGATTTACCCGTGACGTCCTCGCCGAGGAAGAAGATCTTGCCCTCGGTGGGCGTATCCACGCCGGAGAGCTGGTTGAACATGGTGCTCTTGCCCGCTCCGTTAGGGCCGATGAGGGCGAGGATTTCTCCGGCCTTGACGGTGAGGCTCATCTTGTCGTTCGCCACCAGGCCGCCGAAGCGTTTGGTGACTTCGCGCGCCTCCAGGATCACCGTGCCCCGCTGCGGCTTGGGACGCCGTGGCAGCGGCTCCAGGGTTGGATCGAGCCGTGGCGGCTCGGCCGCCACCGGTGCCCGGCGCACGAGGATGGGCCACAATCCCTGGCGGGCGCGATGCAGCACCAGCACCATCAGCAGGCCGAAGACGATCACCTCGAAGTTGCCGCTCTGCCCGAGCAGCTGCGGCAGCCAGTCCTGCAGCCACTGCTTGGCGAGCGTGATGACGAGCGCCCCCACGATCGCTCCCCAGACGTAACCCGAACCGCCGATCACCGCCATGAAGAGGTACTCGATGCCGATGTTGATGCCGAAAGGCGAGGGATTGACGAAGCGCTGCAGGTGCGCGTACATCCAGCCGGCCACACAGGCGAGCACCGCGGCCACGACGAAGATCACCATCTTCTGGCGCGAGGTGTCCACCCCCATCGCCTCGGCCATCACCAGGCCGCCGCGCAGGGCGCGGATCGCCCGCCCTTCGCGCGAATCGAGCAGATTGCTGATCATCCAGATCGCGGCGAGCAGCACGGCCCAGGCAAGGTAATAGAAATGCGTCGGATCAAGCAATTCGAAGCCGAACAATGAGATCGGCGGCAGGCCGCCCATGCCGGTGTGCCCGCCGAGCCATTCGAGGTTGCCGAAGAGGAAGTAAAGGCTGATGCCCCAGGCGATGGTGCCCAGCGGCAAGTAGTGCCCGGACAGGCGCAGGGTGATCGAGCCGATCACCAGCGCCGCCACCAGGGTGAGGACGAGTCCGACGATGAGCCCGCCCCAGGGCGAACCCTGCGCCCAGGCAAGCCACGCCGGAAGATTCTGCGACGTGGTGACCACGGCGGTGGCGTAGGCTCCTAGGCCGACGAAGGCGGCCTGGCCGAAGCTGGTGAGCCCGCCGATGCCGGTGAGCAGCACCAGCCCCAGCGCGACGAGGGCATACAGGGCGATGTAGTCGAGCAGGCTCACTTGGAAGGGGCGCAGCACGAACGGCGCGAGCACGACCAGGGCGATGAAGGCCGCGAGCGCGCCGCGATGGGGAATGCCGCGCCGGCCTGCGAGCGGCTGGGCGGGCGAAAGCGCTTTCGTCATTCTTCCTCCTCCTCCTCCTCGACGTGGTGGGTGCGCAGCGAGCGCCAGAAGAGCACGGGAATGATGAGTGTGAAGACGATCACCTCCTTGTAGGCACTCGCCCAGAAGGAGCTGAACGATTCGAGCAGTCCCACCAGGAGCGCCCCGGCTGCCGCGGCCGGATAGGCTGAGAGCCCGCCGATGATGGCGGCCACGAACCCCTTGAGCCCGATGAGGAATCCCGTGTCGTAGTAGATGGTGGTGATGGGGCTGACGAGGATGCCGGAGACTGCGCCGATCGCCGCGGCGAGCATGAGCGTGAGTCGGCCGGCGAGGTTGGGCGAGATGCCCATGAGGCGCGCCCCGTTGCGGTTGACGGCGGTGGCGCGCAGCGCCTTGCCGTAGATCGTGCGGCTGAAGAACTGCGCCAGCAGCACGATGAGCACGACCGAGGCGCCCACGACCCATACCGCCTGCCCCGGGATGCGCAAGGGTCCGACGAGGAAATTCTCGTCCCACAGTGGCAGGGTACGATAGCCTTCGGCGCCGAACATCCACAATCCCAGGCCGACGAGGGCGACGTGCACCGCCACCGCCACGATGAGCAGCACCAGCACTGGCGCGGAGGCGATCGGCTGGAAGAAGACGCGGAACATCATGGGTCCGAGCGGCACGATCAAGGCAAGCGTGAAGGCGATGCGCCCCCATTGGCCGGCCTCGCGCCAGTCGATGGTCGCCGCAAGCGCCCACAGGACCAAGGGATAGGCAAGGTTCCAGCCGAGCACCTGCAGGCGGTAGCGCCAGTCGTGGCGCGCCACGAGCGCGCCCGCCTCCATGGCGCAGACGGCCAGCCCCCCGGCGAGCACCAGCCACACGGTTCCGGGAAAGCGCCCGTTCTCGAGCATGGCCAGCGTGAGCGCCGAGAACGCGACGAACTCACCCTGGGGGATGAAAATGATGCGCGTGACGGTGAAGACCAGCACCAGGGCAAGCGCGAGCAGTACATACACCGCGCCATTGACGATGCCGTCTTGCGTCAGGATCAACGCGATCGAAAAATCCATGGACACGATCCTCGCTGCCCGCCGCCTCAAGGGCG
>JAQUGB010000241.1 GCA_028684345.1 Tepidiphilus sp.
TCGCGATGGACAACGCGCGGCGAGTGTTCCCGGCGCAATGGTTCGACGAAGGCCGTCTCGTCTTCACCCGTCACCAGTACGACGCGCTCGACGGAGCCGACGCCATGGTGCTGGTGACCGAATGGAAGCCTTTCCGTCATCCCGACTTCGGGGCGATCAAGCGGCTTCTGAAAACGCCGCAGATCTTCGACGGGCGCAACCAGTACGATCCGCAGCAGCTCGAGCGGCTGGGGTTTGCCTATGTCGGCATCGGGCGGGCGAACGCGCTGGCAGAGCAGGGGGCGATTGCGGCCTGAGCGGTTGGAAGAGGGCGGGGCGGTCGCGCCCTGAAGCTTCGATGCCGCCCCGTCCCCTTCGGGTTGGGAGCGGCAGGCTCAGGCGGCCGCGAGCGCCTGATCGAGATCGGCGATCAGGTCGTCGACGTGCTCGATGCCTACCGATAGGCGGATCATGTCTTCGCTCACGCCGGCTTTCTCCAGTTCTTCCTTGCTCAATTGCCGGTGGGTGGTGGAGGCCGGGTGGCAGGCGAGCGTCTTCGCATCGCCGATATTCACGAGCCGGGTCACCAGCTTGAGTGCATCCTGGAATCGCGCCCCGGCCTCGCGGCCGCCCTTGACGCCAAACGTGAGGATGCCGGACGCGCGTCCGCCGAGGTATTTCTGCACCAGGGCGTGATCGGGATGATCGGGCAGGCCGGCGTAATTGACCCAGCTCACTTTGGGATGGGTGCGCAGGAAGTGGGCGATACGCACGGCGTTGTCGCAGATGCGATCCATGCGCAGCGGCAAGGTCTCGATCCCTTGCAGGATGAGAAAGGCGTTGAAGGGGCTCAGCGCCGCGCCCATGTTGCGCAGCGGCACCACGCGCGCCCGGGCGATGTAGGCCGCAGCGCCGAAGGTTTCCGTGTAGCTCACGCCGTGATAAGACGGATCGGGCTCGACGAGCACGCGAAAACGTTCCTTGTGCTCGGCCCAGGGAAACTTGCCGCTGTCGACGATCACCCCGCCGATGGAATTCCCGTGTCCGCCGAGGTATTTGGTGAGCGAATGCACCACGATGTCGGCGCCGTGCTCGAAAGGGCGGCACAGGTAAGGGGAGGGGACGGTGTTGTCGACGATGAGCGGGATGCCGTGCTCGTGGGCGATCGCCGCGAGCCGCTCGAAGTCGGTGATGTTGCCCAAGGGATTGCCGATCGATTCGCAGAAGATCGCCTTGGTCTTGCCGTCGATGAGCCGCGCGAAGGAGGCGGGGTCGCGGTGGTCGGCGAAGCGGATCTCGATGCCGTATCTGGGCAGCGTATGGGCGAAGAGGTTGTAGGTGCCGCCGTAGAGGGTGGCCGAACTCACCACGTTGTCGCCGGCTTGGGCGATCGTCTGGATGGCGTAGGTGATGGCAGCCATGCCCGAGGCGAGCGACAGGCCCGCGATACCGCCTTCCATGGCGGCGACGCGCTTTTCCAGCACGTCGCAGGTCGGGTTCATCATTCGGGTATAGATGTTGCCCGGCACCTTGAGATCGAAGAGATCCGCGCCGTGCTGTGTGTCGTCGAAGGCGTAGGACGTGGTCTGGTAGATGGGCACCGCCACGGCCTTGGTGGTCGGGTCGGGCGTGTAGCCGCCGTGGACGGCGATCGTCTCGATGCGCATGGAGGGGCTCCTGTTGGATGGTTCGCAGGAATATAGCACGGTGCCCAATGCCGTGCAGAGGGTGATCGGAATGTCGTTATTCCCAAGCGCATCATTTCCATTTACCGACGGTAGGGCGATATCCAACCACTGGACAACGGGATGGCTCCGCCTACTGATCGTTAATTTTACATAATACAAATTATCACGAATTTATGTGGCCGTCGGGAGGCTATGTATCCCGATCGAGCCGGTTTGCGCGCTATCGACCCACGTCGGCAAAGCTCTCGAGGATGCGCTTGACCCGCGCCATGGTATCGGCGAGCGTTGCCTCGATTTCGGCGAACGAAATCTCGCCGGCATCTGGACCGCGGCCGGCGGCGTAGTTTGCCACCACGTTGATCGCGGCGTAGGCAAGGCCCAGTTCGCGGGCGAGCGCCGCTTCGGGCATGGCGGTCATGCCGACGACGTTGGCGCCATCGCGCTCCAGGCGGTCGATCTCGGCGGCGGTCTCCAGGCGCGGCCCCTGGGTGCATGCATAGACGGCGCCGTCGATCACCGGTTCTCCTACCCTCTGGGCGGCGCGGATCAGCCGCTCGCGCAGCGCCGAGGTGAAAGGCAAGGTGAAATCGATGTGCGTGACCGGGTCCTCTTCGCCCTCGAAGAACGTCGATACGCGCCCCCAGGTGTAGTCGATGATCTGGTGCGGAATCACCAGGGAGCCAGGGGCAAAGCGTTCCTGGATGCCGCCCACCGAGGCAACCGAGATTACTTCGCTCACCCCCGCGTGTTTCAGTGCCCAAACGTTGGCGCGGTAGTTGATGCGATGCGGCGCGTAGGTGTGGCCATAGCCGTGGCGGGCAAGGAAGACGACGTCCTGCCCGGCGATGCGGCCGAGGGTGAGCGGCCCGGAGGGGTCGCC
>JAQUGB010000045.1 GCA_028684345.1 Tepidiphilus sp.
GGGATACGGAAGGTTTGGCCGGCTTGCGGCCAACGCAGCCGCTCGAGCACGGGAAGGAGCGTTTGGGTCATGCGGGAATTTTGGGAAGTGGAATCGGGGCAAAAGAAGGTAGAGGGCGGAATTCTAACCCGCCGGCACGGTCTGGGTCGAAGGAGTGTGCGGCAGGTGACGCTCGAACCACTCGCAGGTGAGCGCGATCGCCTCCAGCCACGGCCCTTTGGGCGGTGGGGGAGGCAAGCGTTCCCAGCGTTTGGGCGCTCCGATATGGGGCCATGCGGCAGTGTTCGGTTTGTCGTCGTCGGCAGAGGAGGTCATGAGCAAGATCGGCGTAGTCAAGGTGACGAGGGGTGCTGCGCCCGCCAGATCGATTCTTCCCAGGGGACAAGAGAGGGCGTAAAAAGTTTGGTCTTCACGCGCCGCGAGACGGATCGACACGGCGGCTGCGGTGCGCCAGCCCACCGCAGCCAGAGGCAGGTTGCCACGAAACGGTTGATGGTGCAGCCATTCGAGCACGGTGGCGGCGCGCTCGCCGAGGTCGTTGACGTGCCAGGCGATCTCTTCGGCATCAGCGCATTCGTTGGGGGTGAGCAGGCAAACGGTCAGTGTGCCGAACCCTCGTGCCGTGAGTGCTTGCGCCAATGCCTGGCTTTGGGCAGCATCGTTTCCGGTCTCGAGGATGAGGACGAAGGCACGTGTCGATTCGGGGAGTGCGAACGAGACGTCGATCCACGAGCGCTCGCCGACTTTGAGCCGCAGCGCTTGGACGCAGAATGCCCAGGGGGCGCGATTTTCTCGCTGTCCTGCAGCCGTTCGCGATGGTCGCTCGCGGTACCCGTCGTTCCCTGCGGGGGATGGCGATCCCATGTCAGGGGCATCGGGTGTTTCTGTGCGGGAACGAGACGGGGAGGTCATGTCAGGCTCCCTCACCCGGCGCCGAGTACGATGGGGATGCGCTGGTTGCCGAAGTGTCCCGGAGCGCGGGCGAAACGCCCCTCGATCTCTCGGCCGCAAGCGGGACAGTGCCCCTCGGGCGTGAGCGCGTAGCGGGTGATGACGTAGCCGTCGCGCTCGATTAGCCGGGTACCGCAGTCGGGGCAGTAGGTCGTCGAACCCTCGCGATCACGGACGTTGCCGGTATAGACGTAGGCGAGCCCTTCTTCGCGGGCGATGGCGCGTGCCCGCACCAGGGTCTGCGGCGGGGTGGGTGGCCGATCGAGCATCTTGAAGGCGGGGAAGAAGGCGGTGAAGTGCAGCGGAACGGTGGTTTTGAGCTCGTCGCGCACCCAGCGCGACAAGGTCCGAATTTCGCTTTCGCTGTCGTTGAGACCGGGGATGAGGAGCGTAGTGATCTCGACCCAGACGTTGGTGTGGTGCACGAGGTAGCGCAGGGTATCGAGCACCGGCTGGAGTTTGCCGCCGCAGTAGCGGAAATAGAACTCCTCGGTAAACCCTTTGAGGTCGACGTTGGCCGCGTCCATCGCCGCGAAGAATTCCTCCCGGGCGCCGGGCTCGATGTAGCCGTTGGTCACGGCCACCGTATAGAGCTGGTGCTTGCGGGCGAGTTCGGCACAGTCGATCGCGTATTCGGCAAAGATGATCGGATCGTTGTAGGTGAAGGCGAGCCCCTGGGCGCCGTAGGCGAGCGCCGCTGCCACGATGGCCTCGGGCGTGCCGGAGTCGTCCAGCGTGGCGTCGAGCTCCTTGGCCGCCGAAATCGACCAGTTCTGGCAGTATTTGCAGGCGAGGTTGCAGCCGGCGGTGCCGAAGGAGAGTACCGCCGTGCCGGGGTAGAAGTGATTGAGCGGTTTCTTCTCGATGGGGTCGATGCAGAAACCGCTCGATCGGCCGTAGGTGGTGAGCACCATCTGGCCACCGAGGTTGGCGCGCACGAGGCAAGCGCCATGCTGCCCCTCGCGCAGTTTGCAGCGGCGCGGGCACAGGATGCATTCGAGGCGCCCGTCGGGCAGCGGACGGTAGAAACGGGCAGGGGCGTTCATTGCACGGCTCCGGCGGGCAAGGGTTCTTTCCATTTGGCCACCGTGTAGCGTGCGGCCATGAGGTTGCGCGCGGGGCGGCGCGGGTCGAGCCCCGCCTTGAGCTTGAGGGCGGCGAGGAAGTGATGCGGATCGGGGATCTCTTCCCAAACCTGGGGCAGAAAGGTGGCGGCGTTGCAGCCGGAGAAGATCATCAGGCCGTCGATGCCGGGGCGAAGTTGCGCCAGCAGATCTTCCTCGTCGCGGAATTCGAGGAATTCGAGCGGCGAGAGCAGCGACACCTCGATGCGGATGAGGGGCAGCTCGTCGGGCGTGACGGGAGGAAAGCGAGGATCGCGCGTGGCGGCGGCGATGGCATTCTCGGCGACGTCCCGGCGCAGCGGTCGCTGGGCGCGCACCGAGCCGATGCAGCCACGCAGTTCCCCTTCTTCGGTGAGCGTGACGAACGTAGCACCGGGTTCATCGAGCCGCGGATCTTCCGGTCGGGGCAGGCGGCGACCGGTGAGATGCTCGGTGATGGCGGCGCGGGCGTGGGCGAGCAACACCTGCCCGAGCCGCTCGTCGACCTCAATGGATGGCTTCGGCTCCATGGCGAACCTCCTCGGTAAAGGCGATGCTGGTGTAGCCGACGACGCGGTCCCGGTCGCCAAAGGTGTCGCCGCTGTTGCAATAGGCAATGACGTGGGGTTGGAGCTGGCGACGCCGGGCGGCGAGCAGCAGCCCGTCGATGGCGATCGCCCCACAGGCGTCGTCCGGCGTGATTGTCGCATCGCCCTGCAGGATGCGCTCGATCGTGGCCTGGTCGAGGGCGCGGGCTTCGTCGTAGGGGTGGTAGTGCGAGAGGTCGGAGCTGACGAGGATGAGCGTCTCGGGCCCGCCCCAGAGAGCCTCCATCACGCGAGCGACATTGACCGGGTCGGTCCAGCCGACGACGAAGGGAACCAGCGTGAAACTGGGTAAAATGCTTTGCAGGAAGGGGAGCTGCACTTCCAGGCTGTGCTCGAGCTCGTGGGCCCGGTCCGAGACTTCCACCTGCGGCAATTTCAGGGCTTCGTTCCATGCGTCCATGTCGACGGGGACGTCGCCGAGCGGCGTGCGAAAGGCGCTTGCCTGGGGCAGCGCCAGCCCGAGCAGGGGGACGCGGTGCGCCGGGCCGAAGAGCACGACGCGCCGGATGCGCGATGCAAAAGGGGTGAGCTGGTTGTAGCCGCTGGCGGCGACGATTCCCGAATAATCGTAGCCGGCGTGCGGCACGATCAGGGCCTTTGGCGCTGCCGGCAGCGAGGCAGGCGTGGCGCGGGCAAAGTGTGCGGCTAGCGTCGCCTGCAGACTGCGCGCCGAAGCGGGGTAGAAGAGCCCGCTCACGGCGGGGGGACGAATGGTTCGTGCAGCCATGATGTTGGTCCTGCGTGGTACGGCAAAGGAACGAAGGTGGTTCGTACTAGCGGATTCGTTACCGGCTCATTATAGTTCGCGCGGCAAGGGGGGGCGGAAAAAGTGCAAAAGGAAGGATCATGCGGGTGACGGCCATCGTGCCGGCGGCCGGGGTGGGGCAGCGCAGCGGTTTGGCCTTGCCCAAACAATACGCCGAACTCGCCGGGCGGCCGCTGCTGTGGCATACGCTCGCACGCTTGGCCGAACCCGAATGGATCGACCGGGTGCTCGTGGCGCTGGCCGTCGACGACGCCCATTGGCGTCGTCACGACTGGTCGGGGCTGGGTCCCAAGGTCGAGCCGCTCTTCTGCGGCGGGCCCACGCGTAGTGCGACCGTGGGCAATGCCTTGCGCGTGCTCTCCGCCCGCGGGGCGAGGTCCGATGACTGGGTGATGGTGCACGATGCGGCGCGCCCCTGCCTGCGCGGAGAATACCTGACGCAATTGGCCGAGGTGCTGGGGCGCGACGAGGTGGGCGGTCTTCTCGCCGTGCCGGTCGCCGATACCGTCAAGCGCGCCGATACCCGCGGCCGTATCGCTGCGACCGTGCCGCGCGAGGGGCTGTGGCTCGCCCAGACGCCACAGATGTTCCGATTCGCCGTATTGCGCATGGCGCTCGAACGCCATCCCGAAGTGACGGACGAGGCGAGCGCCGTGGAAGCGATGGGTTTGGCGCCGAAACTGGTGGAGGGCGATCCGATGAACCTGAAGGTGACGCGGCCGGGCGATCTGGCGCTCGCCGCCGCGATCCTGAGGCTGCAGGAGGAAGCATGATCCGGGTGGGACTGGGGTTCGATGTGCACGCCTTGGTGCCGGGCAGGCGCTGCGTGATCGGCGGGGTGGAGATCGCCCACGCCGAGGGCTTGCTCGGGCATTCGGACGCCGACGTGCTGCTGCACGCGGTCACCGATGCGGTGCTGGGCGCGGCGGGCTTGGGCGACATCGGTTCGTGGTTTCCCGACAGCGATGCGCGCCATGCCGGTGCCGACAGCCGGGGGCTGCTCGCGCAGGCCTGGGCGGCGGTGCGGGCGGCGGGATGGCGTCTGGGCAATCTCGATGCCGTGGTGATCTGTCGCCGGCCGCGCATCGCTCCTTACGTGCCGCAGATGAAGGCGACGATCGCCGCCTTACTCGACGCCCCGCCGGCCGCGATTCAGGTGAAGGGCAAGACCACCGAGCGGCTCGGCTTCACCGGCCGCGGTGAAGGAGTGGCAGCGCAAGCGGTGGTGCTGCTCGAACGGGAAGGGGCCCGTGCCTGACACCTTGCGGCTTTTCTATGCGCTGTGGCCGCCCCGAGCGTGGGCGCAGGCGTGGCATGAGGCTGCGCGCCGTTGGGCGGGGGTGCGTTCCGGCGTGAAGGTGATACCGCCCGAACGGCTGCACCTGACGCTCGTTTTTCTCGGGAACCTGCCGCGTGAGCGCCTGGGTGCCTTTCTCGCGCTGGGTGCGGCGATGGGCGCTCCCCCGGACGAGCCCCTCGTGCTCGACCGTTTCGAGTGTTGGGCCAGGCCGAGAGTCGCGTGCTTGAGCGGCCCGCCGCCGCAAGGCGCATGGTCGCGTTTCATCGAGCGTCTGGCCCAGGAATCGCGCGCCTTGGGCGCAAAGGTAGAGCATCGGCCGTTTCGCCCGCACGTGACGCTCGCGCGAAAAGTAAGCCCCGAGGCGTTCGATGCCTCGGGGCTTGGCGTGGGCCTGCCAATCCGTTGGTCCGCCGCTGGTTTCTTTCTGATCCGCTCCGAATCGGGGCCAGAGGGGTTGCGCTACCTGACGGCGGGCGAATTCTCCTGAACCGGATCGACGAGGCTCATGCGGGCGGCAGCAGCGCTTCGGCCGCCTTCTCGGCGATGGTCTTGTCGTCGGCCTTGGTGTAGTCCTTCTCCACGTCGCGCACCAGGAGCTTGCGCGTGGGCTCGTCGAGGTGCTCCTTGACCATCGCCAGGAAGTTCGCCGGGCCCATCAGGATGATTTGCTCGAGTTGATGCTCGAGGCGAGCCTCCCGCAGCCGGCGTGCGATATCGATTGCAAAGCGAGCTGCTTCCACTTTCTTGGGTGGAAGGGGGGGTTCACCCGTGTGCGGTGGCTTGTCGCTACCCGTTCCGGGAAAAGGAAGGTTGTCGGTGATCAATTCGCGGGTGGGCAGGCGGCTTTCGGGGTGTTCGTGGGTCTCGATGAGCTGCACACCGGACTTGAAGCCGAGGAATTCGTAGAACTTGGCCACGCTCGCATTGGCGACGAGAACCCAGGTTTTTTTCATGTTTCGGCTCCTTTTTATGGTATATGAATCTAACGGTGCGTGTGCGGGACGATGTCCTCCTTGGTTAGGTTAGGCGGTTTCGCGGTAAAAGTCCAGGGTGCCTCGACCAACCTGCTGCGCGGTCCATGACGGCTTTCTCTGATGCCGGATACTCGCTTGGCTTGCCTATCCAGATGGAGCGTCGCATCTTGCGCTTCGAGTGCCTTGCCAGGTAAGCATGCGCGAGGGGTTTTTCGCACTGCCTTCCACGCCAGAGAGGGGTCAGGGGGATCGCGTCGTGTGCGGGCCATGGAGGGGCTCTGTCGGATGGAGAGGTCTAATCCCATAGACCTCGCACAGGGCGGCGAAAAGGGCCGGATCCCAGGCGGCGAGCGCCTCCGGTTGAGCGAAGAAGCTCTCCGTCGCCACGGGAAAGAATTCTTCCGGCCCTTCTTCGGCATAGGGGTCGAGCGGAGGGGACTTTCCGGTATCGAGCTCGTCTTGCAGCCGCCGCAGCGCGTCTTCCATCACGCTTTCCCAGCGGGCGCGCGGCAGGGAGGGCGGCAGGAGCGGCACGCCGTCGAGCGCCCCGTCGGCGAGGTCCAAACGGTGGGCGAATTCGTGCAGCACCACCTGCATCCCTTCCGCTTCGCCCGCGCCCCAGCTCACGATGACCGGGCCGCCTTCCCAGGTTTCGCCGTAGAGTTCGTCGTCGAATTCATGCACCAGCCCGATCTCGTCGGCGAGGTGGCGGCGCACGCGAAAGGGTTCGGGATAGACGATGACCCCGACGAAGTCGTCGTAGATGCCCAAGCCCGTGCGGTGGGCCACCAGCGCGGCCTGCCAGGCGATGCTGCCGGCAATCAGGTCGGTGATGGGTAGCCCGTGCGCCCCGTAGAAGGTCTTGGTGGCGAGGAAACGGGCGGCGAGGCAACGTACCCGTTCGCGCGCCGCAGGAGGGATGTTTTCTGAATAGGGGACGGTGCGTTCGATCGCGTCCCAGAACGCCGCATCGGGCCCGGGACGTTCCCTCCGGGCGCGCCAGAGGCGGCGCAAGGCATCGATCCAGGCAGGCATGGTCAAGCCCTTTCGTTCCGGCTCTGCGGTACGCGTACCCGACCCGTGGCGAGCAGGATCCCTGCGAGGATGGAGACGATCCCCACGGCGTGATACCACGCCGGCCGCTCCCCGAGAAAAATGAAAGCGAAGAGCGGCGTGAGTGCGGGCATCAGATGCAGGAAGAGGCTGCCGATACCGGGACCGACCACCGCCACGCCGGCGTTGTAACACACCATGCCGAGAAAGCCCGGAAAGATGCCGACATAGACGATGGCGAGCAGCGGTTCGGCGTGCCAGCGCAGCGGCGGACCGTCGCGCCATTCCCACAGTCCGAAAGGCAACAGCACGAGGATGCCCACGGCGATGAACACCGCCAGCTGTGCCATGGGATCGATCTCCGTCGGCCGGCGGTGCAGCGCCACGGTGTAGACGCCCCACACCGCCACGGCGCCCAGCATCCACAGGTCACCGCGGTTGAACGACAGCGAGGCGAGCACGCCCCAGTGCCCCTGGGCGACGATGGTGAGCACACCGGCGAGCGAGACCAGCACGCCCAGAGCCTGCCGGTGCGTGAGGCGGTGCCCGAGCACGGCGGCTGCGAGCAGCATGGTCGCCACCGGCGTGAAGGAATTGAGCATCGCCGCGTTGGTGGCGCTCGTGTGCCGTAGCGCCAGGTAGGCGAATGTGTTATAACATCCTACTCCCAGAATCCCCAGCAGCGCCAGGATCGCCCAATGACGGCGCACCGCCGCCCATTGCCGCCGCAGCGGCGGCAGCGCCCAGGGCAGGGTCAGGAGGAGGGCGACGACCCAGCGTCCCAGCGCAAGCGTCACGGGGGGAACCTCGTCGCGGATCGCTCGTCCGACGATCATGTTGCTCGACCAGAAGGCAACGGCCAAGGTGAGCAAGAGATAGGGGTGGGAAGCGGCGAAAGAGGGCGCGTGGCGCTCGCGCATCGAAAACTCCCGGCTCACGGATCGAAGGATAGTTTCGCACGAAACCATGGTCGCCACTCAACTGACACTTGCCGCCAAGGCCCCCGATCTCGCGCTTGCGGCCCTCACCGAGGGTTTGTCCGTCGAACATGCCGAGGCGGTGCGCGAGGCCCATGAGTTTGCCCGGCGCGTGTTCGCCGATCTGCGCCTGTCTACCGGCGAGCCGGTCTTCGATCACGCGATGGCGGTGGCGCTCATCGCCGCCGAGCTGCGGCTCGACCCGGCCTCGCGCATCGCCGGCCTGCTCTATGCCGTGCCGGTGCGGGCGCCGGAGCATTTCGAATGGGTCACGGCGCGCTTCGATGCCGACGTGCCACGGTTGCTGCGCGGATTGCAGCGCCTCGAAGGCTTGCGCCTGCCGGCGGGGGCGGACGACGCGGCCCAGACCGAGACGCTGCGCAAGATGTTGCTCGCACTGGTCGAGGACATCCGCGTGGTGCTGCTGCGTCTGGCCTCCCGTCTGCAGACCCTGCGCTGGTTTGCCAGCGCGGGCGAAGAGACGCCGGCGCGGGTAGATTACGCCCGCGAGAGCCTGGCGCTCTATGCGCCGCTGGCGAACCGCCTCGGCGTGGGGCAGATCAAGTGGGAGATCGAGGACCTCGCTTTTCGCTTCATCGAACCCGAGACCTACAAGCGCATCGCCCGCCTGCTCGACGAACGCCGGCTCGAGCGCGAGGCGTTCGTCGCCCGCGTGGTGCAGCGGCTCTCGGCCGAAGTGGCGGCGCTCGGCATCGCCGGTGCCGAGGTCTATGGTCGCGCCAAGCACATCTACAGCATCTGGAACAAGATGCGCAAGAAAGGGCTCGATTTCTCGCAGGTCTACGACGTGCGCGCGGTGCGGGTGCTGGTACCGGCGGTGGCCGACTGCTATGCCGTCTTGAGCCGCGTGCACGAACTGTGGCCGCCGATTCCCGGCGAGTTCGACGACTACATCGCCCGACCCAAGCCGAACGGCTATCAATCCTTGCACACCGCCGTGCGCGCCGAAGACGGCCGGCCGCTCGAAGTCCAGGTCCGTACTTTCGAGATGCATCGCCATGCCGAATTCGGCGTGGCGGCGCACTGGCGCTACAAGGAAGGGGCGGCCAAGGTCTCGCCCTACGACCAGAAGATCGCCCTTCTACGCTCGCTGCTCGCCTGGCGCGACGAGGTGGTCGACAGCAGCGAATGGGCCGACCGGGTGCGCCATGCGGTGCACGACGAGACCATTTTCGTGCTCACTCCCACCGGTCGAGTCATCGATCTGCCCCAAGGGGCCACGCCGGTCGACTTCGCCTACCGCATCCATACCGACGTCGGCCATCGCTGCCGCGGCGCGCGCGTCGACGGTCAGCTCGTGCCGCTCGACACCCCTTTGCGTTCGGGGCAGACGGTGGAAGTGATCACTGCCAAGGAAGGCGGTCCTTCGCGCGACTGGCTCAATCCGGCGCTGGGCTACGTCAAAACGAAAACGGCGCGCGCCAAGATTCGTGCCTGGTTCGCCCTGCAGCAGGAGGCGGAGCTCCTTGCCCGCGGGCGCTCGCTGGTGGAGCGAGAACTGCAGCGCGAGGGGCACAGCCGCACCAATCTCGAGAAACTCGCCGAGCGGCTCGGGTTCAAGTCGCCCGAGGCGCTGTACCGCGCCGCCGCCCGCGGCGAGGTCGGGTCGCGGGCCATCGTGCAGGCGCTGCAGCCGGTAGGGGTCGAATCCTCGGCCGAAGTGGTCACGGTCCCGCTCCAGGCACCGTCGGCGCGCGCGAGCGGGGCGGTCCTCGTGGGCGGGCAAAGCGGCCTTCTGACGGCTTTGGCGCGTTGCTGCCATCCCATGCCGCCCGACGAAATCGTCGGTTTCGTCACGCGGGGCAGGGGGGTGACGATCCACCGCGCCGATTGTCGTGATCTCCTCGAACTGAGCCTGCGCCACCCCGAACGCCTCGTGGACGCGCAATGGAACGAAGTTGCCGGGGTTGGTGCCCGCCGCGCCTATCCGGTCGAGATTCAGGTCGTGGCGCACGACCGCCAAGGGTTGCTGCGTGACGTGAGTGAAATCTTTACCTTGCAGCGCCTCAACGTCACGGCCGTGCAGACCGTGACCACGCAGCACCGTGCGCGGATGAACTTCACCGTGGAGACGCCGGACGCCGAGCGGCTCGCCAGCGCGATCGCGGCGCTGCGCACCGTACCCGACGTGCTGGAAGTACGCCGCCGCTGATCGGCGGGGCGTTATACGGTCTTGGCCAATTCCTGCAGCAGGATCTCCTGCGCCGCCCGACGCTGCCGCCGGGCGTGCTTCAGGCGGTAACGCCCGTCGACGTCCAGTTCCCAAGCTTGGGCGTTGTCGAGGAGATAGATGCGCAATCCCTCCTTGATGACGCGGCGCTTGAGCTTGGGGTCGAGCACGGGAACGGCCACCTCGACGCGGCGGAAGAAATTGCGCTCCATCCAGTCGGCGCTAGAGAGGTACACCTTCTGCTCGCCGTCGGCATGGAAATAGAAGATGCGGTGGTGTTCGAGGAAACGCCCGACGATGGAGCGTACCCGGATCCGCTCGGAGAGCCCGCTCACGCCGGGGCGCAGCGCGCACGCGCCGCGCACGATGAGGTCGATCTCCACGCCTGCCTGAGAGGCTTCGTAGAGGGCCTCGATCACCTCCGGCTCGAGCAGGGCGTTCATCTTGGCGATGATGCGCCCCTTGCGACCGGCAGCGGCGGCGTCGGCTTCGGCGCGGATGTGCGCGAGCACGTTCTCGTGCAGAGCGAAGGGCGCCTGCCACAGATGATGCAGCTTGCCCGGCTTGCCCAGACCGGTGATCGAATCGAAGATCTCGGAGACG
>JAQUGB010000242.1 GCA_028684345.1 Tepidiphilus sp.
GCGGGGCGGGATGATGCGGTAGCCGGCCACAGCCGGCCACGTTAACGGTGACTGGGCCGTGCTCGAGCCGGTCGACGCCGACTACCGGCCGACTCTACCGGGCACGCCGTCGCACACGGTCCTGCTGAGTAATCTCGCCAGCCGGGTACAGCCGATCCTGCGCTACGACCTCGGGGACAGCATCCTGCAGCGGCCCGATCCCTGTCCCTGCGGCAATCCACTGCCCGCGATCCGCGTGCAGGGCCGCTCCGCCGATGTGCTCTCATTTACGACAGAACGCGGCGAGCGTGTCTTTATCCCTCCGCTGGCGTTGGAGCTTGACCATATCTCTGGCGTCGAGCTGTCGCAGATCGTGCAGACTGCACCGATGCGTCTGCGCGTGCGCCTGCGTCCCGCGCCCGGCGCCGACCCGGAGCGCATGTGGGGGAGGCTGTGCGTAGTGGGATCGCGTGCCTGCTCATCGAGCACCGGCTCGATCAGGTCGCGGTCGAGCGCGCCGAGGAGCCGCCTGCGCAATCCAGCGGCGGAAAGTACCGCACCGTCATTCCGCTACCTCCCGAGGGCGCCCCGACCACGCAGGGTTGAGGCTATGTCTGGTTTGGGTGAGCGATGCACTCATCCAACCGGTTGAACGGTCAGCACGTAACTTGTTGATATTGAATGGTGCCGTCGGCGCTCCCTGTTGACTTCGACCTTTCGCCGGGGAGCAGGGCCGGAGAGAAAAACGGCGCGGAGAGAGCGAAATGGGGCCCGAGGCAGGCGAGACGGCCGGGGAAGGAAGTCCGCAGGAATCCGCAGGAGTCCCCGCGAACGCGCGGGAGCGCGCAAGAAAAAAGGCCAACCGAGAACGGTTGACCTTTATATATTGGTGGCCAGGGGCGGAATCGAACCACCGACACGCGGATTTTCAGTCCGCTGCTCTACCGACTGAGCTACCTGGCCGCCGAAGACCGCCATTATAGCGGCGGGAAAGAGAAAGTCAATCATCCTTGGCGCGGGGGCGCTCGTCCTGCCGGGCGGGGCTTCGTGCCGGCAGGGGGAAGCGCACGCGGGCGAGCGTGCCCTGGCCGTGGGGGTTGGGTTCGAGGCTGACGTCGGCGCGGTGCATCTCGGCGATCTCGCGCACGATCGCAAGGCCCAGGCCGGAGCCGTCGACGCCGGTGTCGAGCACGCGGTAGAAGCGCTCGAAGACGCGGGGGCGGTCGGCGGGGGGGATGCCGATGCCGGTGTCTTCGATCTCGACGTCGACCGAATCCCCGCGGGCTAGCGCGCGCAGGGTGACGCTGCCGCCGGGCGGGGTGTATTGGATGGCGTTGTCGACCAGGTTCTTGAAGAGTTCCTGCAGCATGAGGCGGTTGCCCTCGACTTCCAGCCGCCCTTCGCTTTCGTCGAATCCGAGCTCGAGCGCTTTGTGCTGGGCCTTGGGGTAGAGCTCGAGGGCGACGTCGCGCAGCAGTTCCTGTACGTCGAGGCGTTCGATGCGGTGTACCGTCTCCGAGCTCGATTCGGCGCGCGCCAGCGTGAGGAGCTGCTGGATGAGGTGGGCGGCGCGTTCGGCGGCGCCGTGCAGGCGCTGGAGATCCTGGCGCAGCGCCTGCGGGTCGCGCTCGCGCAGGGCGAGCTCGGCCTGCATCTTCAGGCCGGTGATGGGGGTGCGCATCTGGTGGGCGGCGTCGGCGATGAAGCGGCGCTGGGCCTGGAGGTTTTCTTCGAGACGGGCCATCATGTCGTTGAAGGCGACGATGAGGGGGCGCACTTCTTCGGGGACGCTCTCGGGCGCGATGGGCGAGAGGTCGGTGGGGCGGCGCTGGCGGATGCGCGCCTGCAGGCGGGCGAGCGGGGCGATGCCGCGGGTGAGGCCGAACCAGACGAGCACGACCGAGAGCGGAATCAGGGCGAATTGCGGCAGGAGCACGCCGGTGACGACGTCGGAGGCGAGCTCGCGGCGCTTGTTGAGGGTCTCGGCTACCTGGGCGATGACGAAGCGCGGCTGCTCGGGGCCGGGGCGGCGGTCGATGCGGGCGGCGACGCGTACCGGTTCTCCGGCCACGACGTCGTCTCGCCAGCGCACTTCGCCGTCGGGCAGCCAGGGGCGGGGCGGGGCGGGGATCTCGGCGTCGCCGCCGACGAATCCTTCGTCGGTGCGGACCTGGAAGAAGACGACGTCGCTTGCCGAGGAGCGAAAGAGGATGCGGCCCGGCGCGGGCAGGTTGAGCTGGACGCGGTCGCCGTCGATCGTCACGAAACGCGCGAGCATCTGAACCTGTTCGCCCAGGGCGTGGTCGAACGAGCGGTTGGCAATGCGGTCGGCCACCTGGTGCGTGACGATGATGGAGAAGGGCCAGAGAAAGAGCAGCGGGGCGAGGAGCCAGTCGAGGATCTCGCCGAAGACGGAGTTGGGCGAGCCGTCGGGCGTGCGCTTACGCCAGGGAAGCATCGCTGGGCTCCAGGCTGTAGCCGAGGCCGCGCACCGTCTGGATGCGTACGCCGCTTCCTTCGATCTTCTTGCGCAGCCGGTGCATGTAGAC
>JAQUGB010000243.1 GCA_028684345.1 Tepidiphilus sp.
TTGCTGCGCAAGCAGACCGAAGTGGTGCGCCGCTTTGCGCGGCGTCCTTCCTGAAGGAGAACGAAAATGCCCTGCACGAGATCGAAACGGCTGACGCTCGCCCTGCTCGCGGCCGCCTGGCTCGCCGCCCCGGTGACCGGCTTCACGCAAGAGGCCCCGGCGCTACCGAACGTCGCGACCGCCGCCACGCCCGAGGAGGCGGTGCGCGCCCTCCAGCAACAGTGGGAGATCGCCAACTATCAGCGGCACGGAAAAGAGCGCAGCGAAGCGCTGGAAGCCTTGGTCGAAGCCGCCCGCGCGACGGCCCAGCGTTTCCCGGGCCGCGCCGACGTGCTCACCTGGGAAGCCATTTGCCTTGCGAGCTACGCCGGCTCGCTCCAGGGACTGAGCCAGGTGCGCGCCCTGGGTCTAGCCAAGGAAGCTCGCGAACGCCTTGAGGAAGCCGAGCGACTCGATCCGAATGGCTATGGCGGAGCGATTCCGACGACGCTCGGCGCGCTCTACTTCCAAGTCCCCGGCTGGCCGCTCGGATTCGGCGACGACGAAAAAGCGGCGCAGTATCTGCAGAAGGCGCTGACGATCAACCCCGACGGAATGGACCCGAACTATTTCTACGGCCTCTTTCTCATGAAAAAAGGAGAATACGCCCAGGCCAAGACGGCACTGGAGAAAGCGCTCGCTGCCCCGCCCCGGCCGCAGCGACCGCTCGCCGACGAAGGGCGGCGCAAGGAGATCCAGGCGGCGCTTCAGGAACTCGAACGGAAACAAGGTACTCGATGATCCGATGCGACTCCTTTTGATCGAAGACGACGAAATGCTGGGTGCGGCCGTGCGCACCGGCTTGGAACAGGAAGGCTATGCCGTCGATTGGGTGCGCGAAGGAAAAGCGGCGCTGACGGCCTTGTGTAGCGAACCGTTCGAGCTCGCCGTGCTAGACCTCGGCCTGCCCGGCCTCTCGGGTCTCGAGGTGCTCAAGCGCGCCCGTGCGGCGGGTGTGAAGACCCCGGTGCTGATCCTCACCGCCTGGGACGCGGTCTCCGACCGGGTCGCCGGGCTCGACGCCGGCGCCGACGACTATCTGGGCAAGCCTTTCGACCTCGAAGAACTCGCCGCCCGCCTGCGGGCGCTGTACCGGCGCGCCCACGGCCGTTCCGACAGCGCCATGCGCCACGGTCCGCTCGTGCTCGATCCGGCGGCGCGCACGGTGACGCTCAACGGCGCACCGGTCGAGCTCTCCGCCAAGGAATTCGCCCTCCTGCACCTTTTGCTGGAGCATGCCGGTAAGGTGCTGTCACGCGAGCGGCTGGAAGAAGGGATTTATGGCTGGGGCAGCGAAGTGGAGAGCAACGCGATCGAGGTCCACATCCATCACCTGCGCCGCAAGCTCGGTCGGGAATGGATCGTGACGGTGCGCGGCGTCGGCTACCTCTTGCCCAAGGAGCGCGGATGATCTCGCTGCGGCGACGCCTGATCGTCCTGATGCTGGGCGTGTTCGCCCTCGCCTGGGGTGTGCTCACCGCCATCGTCTTCTGGGATGCGCGGCGCGAAATCCACGCATTCTACGACGATCGGCTGGAGAAGATCGCCGAAGTGCTGCTCGACCTCTCCTGGCACGAACTCAACGACGAGCACGAGACGACGGAAGAAGTGCTCAACGGCGTCTTCAGCGAACGCCTCATCCGCGCCTACGACGACGAGGCGGCCTTCCAGATCTGGTACCGCGGCCATCTGCTCGTGCGCACGGCAGACGCCCCCGCCGCGGAACGCTTCATTCCCGGCGACGGCTTCGCCGACGTGCTCTATCAAAAACAAATGTGGCGCGTCTTGCACAAGATCCACTCCGACGGCCCCCTCGAAGTCTACGTCGGCGAACCCTTCTCCGGCCGCACCGAACTGGTCTACCACGTCATCGGTCAGCTCGTCGGACCGCTGCTCGTGGCCGTGCCGCTGCTCGTCGTCCTCGTGCTCGTCGGCGTGCGCCGGGGGCTGCAACCGCTCGCGCGCACCGAATGCGAGATCGCCCACCGCTCGCCGACCCAGCTCACGCCGATCGCGCTCGCGGAGGTGCCCGTGGAGATTCGTGGCATCGTCGGCGAACTCAACCACCTGCTCGAGGCGCTGGCCGAAGCAATGGCGCGCGAACGGCGCTTCACCTCGCACGCAGCGCACGAACTGCGCACGCCGCTCGCCGTGCTCAAGACCCAGGCCCAGCTCGCCTTGCGCGCCCCCGAAGGGTCCCAGCGGGAAGAAGCGCTGCATCGCCTGATCGCCGGCGTCGACCGGGCAAGCCGCCTCGTCTCGCAACTCCTCACCCTCACCCGGCTCGAACCCGACGTGACCCGCACCCTGCGCGGCGAGCTCGATCTGCGCGAGATCGCCCGCGAAGCGGTGGCCGAACTGGCGCCGCTCGCGCTCGAGCGCGGGGTGGAACTGGGACTGGAAGCGCCGGAACCCGCCCCCCTGCACGGCATCGCCCTCGCCTTGGGTATCCTCGTGCGCAACCTGATCGACAACGCCATCCGCC
>JAQUGB010000046.1 GCA_028684345.1 Tepidiphilus sp.
GACAAGGATTACGCCGCCTCGGTGATCGGCGTGAGCCCCTTCAAATACAAGCTGCTCGCGTTCTTCACCAGCTCGTTTTTCGGCGGCATGAGCGGGGCCGTGCTGGCCTTCTGCTTTTACCGGGCCGTGACGCCGGAGCAATTCGGTTTCAACGTCTCGACCCAGCTCGTCGCCATGGTGCTCGTCGGCGGCCTGGGCAGTGTGATCGGCGCCTATCTCGGTGCGGCCTTCGTGCTGCTCACGCCGATGATCCTCTCCAACGGCATCGCGGCGCTGTCGGATGCCGGCTGGCTGTCGGTATCGGCAAACCTCCTCGCGCACCTGCCGCTCATGATCTACGGCGCGCTCATCATCGGCTTTCTGCTCGCTGAACCGTTGGGGCTGGCGAAGCTCTACGACAACATCCGCAATTACTTTCTCGTGTGGCCGTTCAAGCACTCGCGCCGCTGATGGAAATTTCAGGTGGTTCATCACGACAAGGAGGAGACGTAATGGAAACGACGTTCAAGAAAGGCATGCTGGGGGCGCTATTCGCCACGGCTGTATTGGCCGGCGCGCCAGCACTGCAGGCGCAGGAGACGGTGAAGTTCGGCCTGTTCCACGACTTCACCAAGGTCTACACCTTCGTGGCCGACGAGTTCAGCCAGGGGCAGCGCGACTACCTCACGCTGATCAACGAGGAGGGTGGCATCAAGGGGCAGAAGTTCGAGGCCATCGTGCGCGACCACGGCAACGAGCCGCAGCGCGGCCTGGAGCTCTACAACCGCGCGCGCGAGGAAGGCGCGATCTACTTCATGTTCCTGAGCACGCCGGTGGCCAACGCCGTCGTACCGCGGGCGTTGCAGGACAAGGTGGTACTGGGTACGCCGCTGCACGGGCGAGGTGACGCCATGGTGGGCGAGGCCTTCCCCTACGTCTTCCCCATGATGGCCACTTACTGGTCGCAGGCGACGCGTCTGCTCAAGTACGTCGAGGACACCCAAGGGGGGCTCAAGGGCAAGAAAATCGCGCACGTGCACATCGATACTCCCTTCGGGCGTGAGCCTTTGCCCATCTTGCAAAAGCTCGCGGAGCAGAAGTCCTTCGAGTTGCGCACGTTCGCTTATCCGAGTCCGGGTAATGAGCAATCGGCGGTATGGTCGGACGTTCGACGGTATCGTCCCGACTTCGTGCTGATCTGGGGAGCGGGCAACTCGCAGATGGTGTCGGTGCGCGAAGCAGTGCGCAACGGCATCGATCCGGCGAAGATCCTGTCGGTGGTCTGGCTCACCGAGACCGACATGAAGAACATCGGCGAGAGCACGGCCATCGGCATCAAGCGCGTCGAAGTGGTGCAGCCCGGCCGCGATCATCCCATCATCCAGCGCATCCTCGACAAGGTCTACAAGACCGGCAAGGGCGCCGGGCCAGAAGCGCGAGTGGGTAACACCTACTACAACTACGGCGTGGCCGACATGGTGATCGCGACCGAAGGGGCCAAACTCGCCCTGGAAAAACTCGGTCCGCCGCTCACCGCCGAAAAACTCAAGGCAGGGTTGGAGATGGTGAACAATCTCGACACCCAAGGCTTCATGCCACCCGTGACGATCACGCCGCAAGATCACCAGGGTGGCGGTCAGGCGCGCGTGTCGCAGTGGGACGGCAAAGCCTGGATTCCCGTGAGCGATTGGGCTGCGGCCTATCAGGACGTGGTGTGGGAAGAAGCCCGCGCGAGCGCGGCGAAGTTCAGCCAGGCGAAATGAGGGGAGGCGGCGCCGGGGATGTCCCCGGCGCCGTACAGGGAGCGAGCATGAGCCAAACGGGCGATACGCGTGGCACGGCCCCCGTGCTGTTGCGACTATCCAACGTCGAAGTGATCTACGACAAGGTGTTCTTGGCGATCAAGGGGATCTCGCTCGAGATCCGCGAAGGGGACATGGTGGCGCTGCTCGGCGCGAATGGCGCCGGCAAGAGCACCACGCTGAAATCGGTGAGCGGTCTGCTCGCGCCCGAGCGGGGCGAGGTGACCCGCGGGCACATCGAGTTCGCCGGTCGCGATCTGGGTTCGCTGCTTGCACCCCAGCGGGTGCATCTGGGCATTGCCCACGTGCTCGAGGGGCGGCGTGTCTTTGGGCATCTCACGCCGGAGGAGAACCTCGTCGCTGCTTACCGCGGGCGCGATCAGCGGCGCTATCAGCAGTTGCGCGATAGAGTCTACGGCTACTTTCCGCGCTTGGTCGAGCGGGCGAAGTCGAAGGCGGGCTACCTCTCCGGTGGCGAGCAGCAGATGCTCGCCATCGGGCGTGCGCTCATGACCGAGCCGAAACTGCTGATGCTCGACGAGCCGAGCCTGGGGCTCTCGCCCTTGCTCGTCAAGGAGATTTTCGGCATCATCCGCGCGATCAACGAGAAAGAGCGCATGAGCGTCCTCCTCGTGGAGCAGAACGCCGTGGCGGCCCTGAACGTGGTGCAGTATGCTTACGTCGTCGACCAGGGGCGCATCGTGATGGACGGTCCTGCCGAGGTGCTACGGCAAAACCCCGATATCCAAGATTTTTACCTGGGGGGCAGTCACGCCGTCGATTACCACAACGTCAAGCACTACCGCCGGCGCAAGCGCTGGCTCGCTTGAAGTGGCGAGGGCGCGGCCGCCGCGGCTGCGCCCATTACTCCCGATCGGGCAAGCCGATCATGGTGGCCGTCATCAACGCCACCTGCTCGCGCCCGTCCGCGCGTTCCATCCAGCCTTCGCCCAGACACACCGTGAGGGTGCGTCCGGCACGCACCACGCGCCCCACCGCCACCAGGCGATCGCCCTTGGCGGGGGCGAGCAGGTTGGTCTTGATTTCCACCGAGAGCACCGCATGGCCGGGAGGCATGAGCGAATAGGCGGCATAGCCGAGCGCGCTGTCGAGGACGGTGATGACGACCCCGGCGTGCAGGAAGCCGTGCTGCTGCGTCAGATCGGCGCGAAAGGGCAGAACGATCTCCACTTCGCCCGGTTCGACCCGGGTGATCTCGGCGCCAAGGGTCTGCATCACGCGCTGGCGGGAGAAACTATCGCGCACGCGGGCCACGTAGTCGGGATCGACGGCAGTGAAAGGCATGAATTTCTCCTGGACAGGAAATCGAACCGTGATTTTAATCGAGGGAAAAGCGGATTCGATCGAAACGGGCGAATGGTGTAACGAAGTTTGACAGCAGCGCTCGATGTGCTTTAGAATCCACGGGATTTTTCGCAGGGGGTGGCCGCTGTGGGCACGGGTTTGATGCGCCTCGCGGCATGGCAGTTGGTTGTCGGGCTGCTCGTCGTGCTGGCGGCTTGGGCCGTGGCCGGGGAGGCGGCGGGTCGATCGGCGGCGATCGGAGCGTTCTCGGTGTGTATCCCCAATGCCGCGTTCGCCGCTTATCTGACGTTGCGCGCATGCTTGGGCTCACCCTCGGCAGTCGGATTCTTGGCCGGTGAGTTTTTGAAGATCGCCGCCATCGTGCTGTTGCTGTTCGCGTTCGTGCGACAGGGGGCCGTGGAGAGCTGGCCGGCGCTGCTCGCGGGCTTGATCGTGGCGCTCTATGCGAACGTGGCGGTTGCTGGATTTTTACGCAAAATCTGAGGGAAAAGCATGACTGCAAGCGCACAGGGGCCAACGGCGTCCGAATATGTCGTCCATCACTTGACCCACTTGAATACCCTGGGTGGGCCGCAGAAAGACATCGTCGACTTTTCGGTGATCAATCTCGATACGCTCTTTTTCTCGGTTCTGCTGGGAGGGCTGACGGTCTACCTCCTGTATCGGGCGGCGAGAAAAGCCACATCCGGCGTGCCGACGCGCTTTCAGGCGGCGGTCGAGATCCTGGTCGAGATGGTTGCCGATCAGGCCAAGGGGGTGATTCACAGCGCCGAATCGCGCAAGTTCGTCGCGCCCCTCGGGCTGACCGTGTTCATCTGGATTTTCTTCATGAACGCGATGGATCTGGTGCCGGTCGACCTATTGCCCCGTATTTGGGAAGGAGTTTATGCGGCTGGCGGGGGTGACCCGCACCACGCTTATCTCCGCGTGGTGGCCACGGCGGACATCAATGCTACTCTGGGGATGTCCATCGGAGTTCTGCTCATCTGCATTTATTACAACGTGAAGATCAAGGGACTCGGGGGGTGGTTGCATGAGCTCTTCACCGCGCCCTTCGGCAGCCATCCGCTGCTCTACCCGATCAACTTTCTCATGCAGATCATCGAGTTCCTTGCGAAAACGCTCTCGCACGGGCTGCGACTCTTCGGCAACATGTACGCCGGTGAGCTCATCTTCATTCTGATTGCGCTGCTCGGTGGTACCGCCACCGTGCTCGGTTTCGTCGGCCATGTCCTGGCCGGTACGGCGTGGGCCATCTTTCACATTCTGATCATCACCTTGCAGGCGTTCATCTTCATGATGCTGACGCTGGTCTATGTGGGACAAGCCCACGAGGGGCATTGAGCCGAGGCCGGTGGCGGGATCGCGTTTCGCTGCCGGCAGTCGCGCGTAAACGTTGTAAAATCTTGCTTTTCTTTTTTCGTCATCAACCACTAGGAGTCGTCATGGAAAACGTTCTGGGTCTCGTCGCGCTCGCCGCTGGTCTGATCATTGGTCTCGGTGCCATCGGTGCCTGTATCGGGATCGGTATCATGGGTTCGAAATATCTCGAAGCTTCCGCCCGTCAGCCCGAGCTGATGAATGCGCTGCAAACCAAGATGTTCCTGCTTGCCGGCCTGATCGACGCTGCGTTCCTGATCGGTGTCGGTATCGCGATGATGTTCGCGTTCGCCAACCCGTTCCAGCTCTGATCCTCGGAGTCGTGAACGCCCAACCGTCTTTTCAAAGGGGGCAGACGTCGTGAATTTGAACGCAACCCTCATCGCCCAGCTGGTCGTGTTCTTCATCCTCGGCTGGTTCACGATGAAATACGTGTGGCCGCCGATCGTCAAGGCGCTCGACGAGCGTTCGGCCAAGATCGCGGAAGGGCTGGCAGCAGCCGACAAGGCCAAGGCGGATCTGGCGCTGGCCGAGAAAAAGGCGGTCGAAGAGCTGCGCAAGGCGCGCGAGGAAGCGGCCCAGATGCGTGCCGCGGCCGACAAGCAGATCGCCAAGCTGATGGAAGACGCCCGCGCCGAATCTGCCCGCATCATCGCCCAGGCGCGTGAGGCGGCAGAGCAGGAAGCGCGCGCCGCCGTCGAGCGGGTCAAGGAAGAGCTGCGCGAGGAGGTCGCTCGGATCGCGGTTGCCGGGGCCGAACGCATCTTGCGCCGTGAGATCGACGCCAAGGCTCATGCCGAGCTCTTGGCCAACCTCAAAAAGGAACTCGTCTAAGCCATGGCCGAAAAAGTCACCATCGCTCGCCCCTATGCGGAGGCTGCGTTCTCGCTGGCGCTCGGGGCAGGTGCGCTGGAGGCCTGGTCGCAAGCGCTGGAGCGGCTCGCCGCCCTCGTCACCCTCGACGAGGTGCGTAGCGTCCTGCTCGATCCCAAGGTCGACGATGAAAGCAAGGCAGGTCTGCTCCTGGATCTCGCCGGAGTCGGCCAGCAACTGCCCGAAGCGGTGCAGAATTTCGTGCGGATGTTGGTAAAGAACGACCGTGTCTTGCTCCTGCCGGAGATCCATGCGCTGTTCGTCGCCCGGAAGAACGATCACGAAGGCGTCGCCGTTGCCAAGGTCACGAGCGCGTTTGCGCTCGACGAGGCGACTCGGGAACGTCTCAGGCAAGACCTGGAAGCCCATTTCAAGAAAAAACTGCAACTCGAAATCACCGTCGATCCGGAGCTGATCGGAGGGGTGCGGGTGCAGGTGGGCGACGAAGTGATCGACGCTTCCGTACGTGGCAAGCTCGCGAACCTGGCCGCTGCGCTCAAAATCTAGGAGTCATTCGATGCAACTCAATCCCTCTGAAATCAGCGACCTGATCAAGAGCCGGATCCAGAACCTGCAGCTGTCCGCCCAGGCCCGCAACGAGGGCACCGTGGTGTCGATCGCCGACGGCATCTGCCGTATCCACGGTCTGGCCGACGCGATGCAGGGCGAAATGCTGGAGTTTCCCGGCAATACCTACGGACTCGCGCTCAACCTGGAGCGCGATTCGGTCGGTGCGGTGGTGCTCGGCGACTTCGAGCACATCTCCGAAGGCGACACGGTCAAGGCCACCGGCCGCATCCTCGAAGTGCCTGTCGGCCCCGAGCTGCTCGGGCGCGTGGTCAATGCGCTGGGTCAGCCGATCGACGGCAAGGGTCCGATCGAGGCGAAGCTCACCGACAAGATCGAGAAAGTGGCCCCGGGCGTCATCTGGCGCAAATCGGTGTCTCAGCCGGTGCAGACGGGCCTCAAGGCCGTCGATACGATGATCCCGATCGGCCGCGGTCAGCGCGAGCTGATCATCGGCGACCGCCAAACCGGTAAGACCGCGGTGGCCGTCGACACGATCATCAACCAGAAAGGCCAGAACATGTACTGCATCTACGTGGCGATCGGGCAGAAAGCCTCGACGATCGCCAACGTGGTGCGCAAGCTCGAAGAGCACGGCGCGATGGAGTACACCACCGTCGTGGCTGCCTCGGCTTCCGATTCCGCTGCCATGCAGTATCTGGCTGCCTACGCCGGCTGCACCATGGGCGAATACTTCCGCGACCGCGGCATGGACGCCCTCATCATCTACGACGATCTGACGAAACAGGCCTGGGCCTACCGTCAGATTTCGCTCCTGCTGCGTCGTCCGCCTGGGCGCGAGGCCTATCCGGGTGACGTGTTCTACCTGCACTCCCGTCTGCTCGAGCGCGCCGCGCGCGTCAACGAGCAGTACGTCGAGAACTTCACCAAGGGCGAGATCAAGGGAAAGACCGGCTCGCTCACTGCGCTGCCGATCATCGAGACGCAGGCCGGTGACGTCTCCGCCTTCGTGCCCACCAACGTGATCTCGATCACCGACGGCCAGATCTTCCTCGAGACCGACCTCTTCAACGCCGGTATCCGTCCGGCGGTCAACCCCGGCATCTCGGTGTCGCGGGTGGGCGGTGCGGCCCAGACCAAGGTCATCAAGAAGCTCTCGGGCGGTATCCGGACCGACCTCGCTCAGTATCGGGAGCTGGCGGCGTTCGCGCAGTTCGCCTCCGACCTCGACGAGGCCACCCGCAAGCAGCTCGAGCGCGGTCGTCGCGTCACCGAACTCTTGAAGCAGCCGCAATACTCGCCGATGAACATCGCTCAGATGGCGGTGTCGCTGCTGGCGGTCAACAACGGCTTCTTCGACGACGTTCCGGTCGAGAAAGTACTGGCGTGCGAACACGACATGCACCAGTACGTGGCGCAGCAGCTGCCCGAAGTGATCGAGCGCATTCTGAACACGGGCGAGCTTTCCGCGGAGGACGAAGCGCGTCTCAAGGATGCGATCGCCGCGTTCAAGAAATCCTGGGTCTGAGCGCACGGGCCACGGCACTAGGAGAAACGGGATATGGCCGGTAGCAAAGAGATACGAGGCAAGATCAAGAGCGTGCAGAACACGCGCAAGATCACCAAAGCCATGGAAATGGTGGCAGCCTCCAAGATGCGCAAAGCCCAGGAGCGGATGCGGACGGCCCGTCCCTACGCCGAGAAGATCCGTCGGCTCGCCGCCCACCTGTCGCATGCCACCGTTACCGAGTTTCGCCATCCTTTCCTCATCCAGAGGGAGCCGGTGAAGCGAGTCGGGCTCGTTCTCGTGACGACCGACAAAGGGCTTTGTGGCGGCCTCAACACCAACATCCTGCGCCACACCGTCAATACCATGAAGTCTTGGCAGGAAAACGGGGTCGAGGACATTCGCGTGGTGGCGATCGGCAACAAGGGCCTGGGGTTCATGCAGCGCATCAAGGCCAACGTCGTGGCCGAACGCACCCATCTGGGTGACCTGCCGCATCTCGACCAGATCATCGGGCCGGTGCGCGTGCTGCTCGACGCTTATGTCGCCGGTGAGATCGAGGCGGTGCATCTGGCTTACACCCGTTTCGTCAATACGATGAAACAGGAGCCGGTGGTCGAGCAGCTGCTGCCGCTGACCGGTGAGCGGCTAGGGGCTCCGGAGCATGCGTGGGATTACCTCTACGAGCCCGATCCCCAGTCGATCATCGAGGAGCTGCTGGTACGCTATCTCGAGACGATCGTCTATCAGGCGGTGGCCGAGAACATGGCCTCTGAGCAGAGCGCCCGGATGGTGGCGATGAAGGCGGCCTCCGACAATGCGGGCAACGTGATCAAGGAGCTGCAGCTCATCTACAACAAATCGCGGCAGGCGGCGATCACGAAAGAGCTCGCCGAGATCGTCGGCGGCGCGGCGGCGGTGTGACGGACAATGCACAATCGAGGAAATACACGATGACAACGGGTACGATCGTTCAATGCATCGGCGCGGTGGTGGACATCCAGTTCCCCCGCGATGCGATGCCGAAAATCTACGAAGCCTTGAAGCTGGAAGATACGAGCGAGTTTGCCGAGACCGGGCTCACTTTCGAGGTGCAGCAGCAGATGGGCGACGGTGTCGTGCGTACCATCGCCTTGGGTTCGAGTGACGGGCTGCGCCGCGGCATGAAAGTCAAGGCGACCGGCGCACCGATCTCGGTGCCCGTGGGGCATGGCACGCTCGGTCGGATCATGGACGTGCTGGGACGGCCCATCGACGAGGCCGGTCCCATCCAGGCCGACGAACACCGTTCGATCCACCAGAAAGCGCCGAAATTCGACGAGCTCTCCCCTTCGGTGGAGCTTCTCGAGACGGGCATCAAGGTGATCGACCTCATTTGCCCCTTCGCCAAAGGGGGTAAGGTGGGTCTGTTCGGTGGTGCCGGCGTGGGCAAAACCGTGAACATGATGGAGCTCATCAACAATATCGCCAAGCAGCACTCGGGCCTGTCGGTGTTCGCCGGCGTGGGTGAGCGCACCCGCGAGGGCAACGACTTCTACCACGAGATGAAGGAGTCGAACGTCCTCGACAAGGTGGCGATGGTCTTTGGTCAGATGAACGAGCCGCCGGGCAACCGTCTGCGCGTGGCGCTCACGGGCCTGACCATGGCGGAGAAGTTCCGTGACGAAGGACGTGACATCCTCTTCTTCGTCGACAACATCTACCGCTACACCCTGGCGGGTACCGAAGTGTCGGCGCTGCTCGGACGGATGCCTTCGGCGGTGGGTTATCAGCCGACGCTCGCCGAGGAGATGGGCAAGCTGCAGGAGCGCATCACCTCGACCAAGGTCGGTTCGATCACCTCGATCCAGGCGGTGTATGTGCCCGCGGACGACCTGACCGACCCATCGCCCGCCACCACCTTCCTCCACCTCGACTCGACCGTGGTGCTGTCGCGCGACATCGCCGCGCTGGGGATCTACCCGGCGGTCGATCCGCTCGATTCCACTTCCCGCCAGCTCGATCCGCTCATCGTGGGTGAGGAACACTACTCCGTGGCCCGTGCCGTTCAGGCGACGTTGCAGCGCTACAAGGAACTGCGCGACATCATCGCCATTCTCGGGATGGACGAGCTTTCGCCGGAAGACAAACTGGCCGTGGCGCGAGCGCGTAAGATTCAACGCTTCCTGTCGCAGCCCTTCCACGTGGCCGAAGTGTTCACCGGCAGCCCCGGCAAGTTCGTTCCGCTCAAGGAGACGATCCGCGGCTTCAAGATGATCGTCGAAGGCCAGTGCGACGACATTCCCGAGCAGGCGTTCTACATGGTCGGTACCATCGACGAAGCGATGGAGAAGGCCAAGCAACTGCAATGACGATCTCGGCCGCCGTCGCGTGTGACGGTGGCCAGGTTCGTGCGTCGCGACCTTTTGGCCGCGGCGTATTCGACGAGGGGATGAAAAGATGGCAATGACCGTACACGTCGACGTCGTGAGCGCCGAAGAGCAGATCTTTTCGGGGCTTGCGGAGATGGTCGTGCTGCCGGGGGAATCGGGCGAACTGGGAGTGCTGCCGGGCCACGCGCCTCTGCTCTCTCGTATTCGCCCTGGAGCGGTGCGCATCAAGGTGCCTGATCGTGACGAACCCGAGATCATCTTCGTGGCCGGTGGCATGCTGGAGGTCCAGCCCAATGTGGTCACGGTGCTTGCCGACACGGCGATCCGGGGGCGTGATCTGGACGAGGCGCGGGCGATGGAAGCCAAGCGTCGAGCCGAGGAGGCCCTTGCTAACCAGCAAGCCAAGATCGACTACGCACGGGCGCAGTCCGAACTGCTCGAAGCCGTGGCGCAGTTGCAGACCATCGAGCAGATGAAGCGCCTGAAGAACCGCGTGGGCGGCACCTGAGCCGCCTGCTGTTCGGAGGTGGAAAAGAAAAAGGCCGCGACATGCGGCCTTTTTCACTTGTGTGCCGCTGTGCCGGAGGCGAGGCGTGCGATGCGCCGGCGTAGGGCGTCGAGTTCGCGGGTGAGCGCCGCCGCGTCTGCCTGCAGCCGTTCGTATTCGGCGCGAGAGGGGAGCAGCCCCTCTTCTTCTTTCAGGGTTTCGATCAGGT
>JAQUGB010000244.1 GCA_028684345.1 Tepidiphilus sp.
TCCTTACGCGGGTGCGGGAAACCGTGCCGTTCGCACCGGAGCCGGTGCGAGCGATCCTCGAGACGCTCTTCCCTGTGGGCGAGGGGGACGTGTGGCAGCGGCTTGCCTGTGCGCTCGCGCTGCGGCGGCGCTTTGCGCTGATCACCGGCGGTCCCGGCACGGGCAAGACGAGCACCGTGGTGCGTCTCATCGCCTTGCTGCAGGCGCTCGCCCTGCAAGGGGGCTTGCCGGGGCGGGGCGAGGCGCCGCTGCGCATCCGGCTCGCTGCGCCCACCGGCAAGGCGGCCGCGAGGCTGAGCGAATCGATCGGGCAGTCGCTCGAACGGCTGCCGTGGGAGGCGTTGCCCCAAGGCAAACGGATCCGCGCCACACTGCCGCAGGAGGTGTCGACGCTGCACCGGCTGCTGGGCGCTCGCGCCGGGTCGCGGCAGTTCCGCCACGACGAGGCCGACCCCTTGGTGCTGGACGTGCTGGTGATCGACGAGGCTTCGATGGTCGACCTCGAGATGATGGCGGCTGTGCTGCGGGCCTTGCCGGCGGGAGCGCAGCTGGTGCTGCTCGGCGACAAGGACCAGCTCGCTTCCGTCGAGGCCGGTGCCGTGCTCGGCGGTCTGTGCCGGCGCGCCGACGAGGGGCACTATACGCCCGAGACGATCGCCTGGTTACGCGAGACGGTCGGAGCGGAACTTCCGGAGGGATTCGCCCCAGAGAATGGCCCATCCGATGCCCCCGTTTACGTCGATCCCGAGGGTACGGCGCTCGATCAGGCGATCGCCATGCTGCGCCAAAGCCATCGCTTCGCTGCCGAGAGCGCCATCGGCCAGCTCGCGGCGGCGGTCAATCGGGGCGATGCGGCCGCGGCGCGGAGGGTTCTGCGAGGGACCCTCGCGGGCGATCCGGACGCGCTGGGTGAAGGGGATCGCGCCCTGGCCGCGCCCGTTCCGCCGGCATCCGAAACCGTGGCGCTCCTCGTTCCCCAAAGCCAGGAGGACGAGGCGCTGCGCCGGCTCGTCTGCGGCACGAAAGAAAGCCCAGCGGGTCATGCCCTCTATCTGCGTGACCTGCATGAGCGTCGCCCGCCGCCCGAAGCACCGCCGGCAGCCTGGGACGACTGGGCAAGGGCGGTGCTCGCGGCTTATGGGGGGTTCCAGGTGCTGTGCGCCGTGCGCGAGGGGCCCTGGGGGGTGGAAGAAATGAACCGGCGCATCGCTCATTGGTTGCGTCGCGCGGGGCTGCTGCCCGACGAGCAGGGATGGTACGAGGGGCGTCCGGTGCTGATGACGCGCAATTCCTACGCCCTGGGCCTCATGAACGGCGACGTGGGGGTGACGCTCGCCTTGCCCGGCCCCGAGGGAAAGGCGCCGCGGCTGATGGTGGCCTTTGCCGCCGCCGCTGGACTGCGCTGGGTGCTGCCCGGCCGCCTGCCCGAGGTGGAGACGGTGTTCGCCCTCACCGTGCATAAGTCGCAGGGTTCGGAGTTCGGCCATGCCGTGCTGGTGCTGCCCGATGTCCCCAGCCCCGTGCTCACGCGCGAGCTCGTCTACACCGGCATCACCCGCGCCCGCTCGCGCTTCACCCTCGTCGATCCGTCGGGTGGGGCCATGCTGGAAGCGGCGATCGCACGCCGGGTGCTGCGCTCGTCCGGGCTGGAAGCGCCTTTGTGACTCGTTCAGTCCCGGCGCTGAATCTTGATCACGATGGTGTCGGTGCCGCGTGGCGACAGCGCCAGCGACACGACCCAGGTGAGGAGGCTATAGACGATGGCGCCCCAGAAGGCCGACCAGAAATCCTCGACCACGACGCCGGCCACCAATCCCGTTCCTGCCCAAAAGAGCAGTGCATTGAGGATGAGGGTAAAGAGGCCGAGCGTGAGGATGCTCGCCGGCAGGGTGAGGATGAGGAGCACCGGCTTGAGGAAGAGGTTGATGAGGCCGAGCACCAGCGCTGCTGCGAGCGCCGGCACGAATCCGGTGATGGTGATGCCGTCGACGAGCTGGGCGGTGACCATCAGCGCCACCGCGTTGAGCAGCCACTGGATGAGCATCCAGAAACTGGGCCTCATTGTCGGGCCCCCATCGCTTTGGCCCGTGCGAGGCGTTCCTGCAGTGCTTCGTCCGAGGCCGGCGTGCGGTCGGACCAATGGCCGAGGTGGTCTTCGAGGAGGGCGGCGAAGCGCTCGACCCAGAAAGGGGAATCGTTGAGGCAGGGGACGTAATGGAATTGTTTGCCGCCGGCCTCGAGAAAGGCGGTGCGGCATTCCATGCCGATCTCTTCCAGCGTCTCGAGGCAATCGGTGGCAAAGCCGGGGCAGAGGACGTCGACGCGCGCCACCCCCTCGCGGGCGAGCCGCTCCAGCGTGGGCTGGGTATAGGGCTCGAGCCAGCGGGCGCGGCCGAAGCGCGACTGGAAGGTGACGAGCCATTGGTCGGGGGCGAGCCGAAGCCGCTCGGCCACGAGCCGCGCCGTCTTGTGGCATTCGCAGTGGTAGGGGTCGCCCAGTTCCAGCGTGCGCCGCGGCA
>JAQUGB010000245.1 GCA_028684345.1 Tepidiphilus sp.
GTCGGCAACCTCTACGTCAATCGCACCATCATCGGTGCCGCAGTGGGCGTGCAGCCTTTCGGCGGCGAGGGGCTCTCGGGCACCGGCCCCAAGGCCGGCGGGCCGCTCTACCTGCTGCGGCTGCTCGCGCGCGCCCCGGAGCCGCGCTTTCCCCAGGCCCGGCTCCTGCACGAACCTCCCGACCTGCCTCTCCTGCGCGACTGGCTGGAAGCCCGTGGCGAAGCGCTCTTTGGCACCGAAACGAGGCAGCGGCTCCTCGAAACGCTGGAAGCCTGGCGCGGACGCTCGCTCGTCGGCAAGGAATTGCTCTTGCCCGGTCCAACGGGAGAGGAGAATCGCCTGCGCTTCCTGCCGCGCCATCTCATCGGCGGCTTCGCCACCACGCCCGAGGGCTACGCCGGCCAGATCGTGACGGCGTTCGCCAACGGCGCCCCGCTCGTGCTGCCCGCAAACCCGCAGACCGAGCGCATCCGGCACGACCTGCCGGCTTCCCTGCAAGCCCGCTGCCGCCTGAGCGAAGACCTGCTCGCCGAGCCCATCGATTTGCTGCTCTTCGAGGGGGAAGCCGCGCTCGCCGCCGTGTGGCGCAGGCGGCTTGCCGAGCGTCCCGGGCCGATCGTGCCGCTGCTCACTCCGCCCTACCGCCCCGAGCGGCTGATCCATGAGCGCAGCCTCAGCATCAACACGGCCGCGGTGGGCGGCAACGCGAGCCTCATGACGCTGGAGGATTGAGGCGGGAAAACCCCAATAGGCAGGCAGCGCGGCGCACGCTATCCTTCGCGCCGCACCCCCTCCGAGCGCCGTTCTTACCCACACCGAGAAAGGAGACTCCGATGACTCCGCTGCGCACCCTCGCCCTCGCCGCCGGCCTTGCCGCACCGCTCCTTGCCCATGCCGACTGGCTGGTGGGCGTGGCCGGCCCCTTCACCGGCCAATACGCCTCCGCCGGCGACCAGATCAAGAAAGGGGCGGAAGCGGCCGCCGCCGACATCAACGCCAAAGGCGGCGTGCTGGGGCAGAAGATCAAACTCGAATACGGCGACGATGCCTGCGACCCGAAACAGGCCGTGGCCGTGGCCAACGCCCTCGTCAACAAGAAAGTGCAGTTCGTGCATGGCCACTGGTGCTCCAGCTCCACCATCCCGGCCTCCGACATCTACAACGATGCCGACATCCTCATGGCCACCGTGTCGACCAACCCTCAGGTAACCGAACGCGGCCTGAAGAACATCTTCCGCATCATGGGGCGAGATGACCAGCAAGGCTCGGTGATCGGGCAATGGATCGCCAGCAAATTCAAGGACAAGAAAGTCGCCGTGCTCGACGACAAGAGCGCCTACGGCAAGGGGCTCGCCGACGAGATCGCCAAGGCGATGAAAACCGCTGGCAAGGAGCCGGTGTTGCGTGAATCCATTACCGCCGGCGAGAAAGACTATTCCGGCATCGTCACGCGGCTCAAGAACGCCGGCGTCGACGTGCTCGCCTACGGCGGCTATCACACCGAAGTCGCGCTGCTGCTGCGCCAGGCCGATCAGGTGGGACTGCCGCTCGTCGTCGTGGGCGGAGATACCATGACCAACTCCGAACTCGTCACCGCCGCCGGCAAACTCGCCGATCGCGTCTACTTCACTTTCACGCCCGATCCGCGCAAGAATCCGCAAGCCGCGCCCATCGTCGAGCGCTTCCGCGCCGCCAAGATCGAACCCGAGGGCTACGTGCTCTACGCCTACGCCGCCCTGCAGCTCTTCGAGCAGGCCGTGACGCAGGCCGGCGGCGTCGAGCGCGCCAAGCTCGAGCCGGTACTGCGCAAAGGGAAATTCGACACGGCCATCGGCACGCTCGAATTCGACGAGAAAGGCGACCTGAAGAAACCGGCCTTCGCCATCTACAAGTGGACCGGCGGGCGCTACGACTACGCCGAGTAAGGCACGGGTGGACGCACGAGGGAGAGACGCTTTTGGGCTACGCGCTGCAACAGCTCATCAACGGGCTGACCCTGGGGGCGATGTACGGCCTCATCGCCATCGGTTACACGATGGTGTATGGCATCATCGGCATGATCAACTTCGCCCATGGCGAGATCTACATGATCGGCGCCTTCCTCTCGGTGCTCACCTACGTGCTGTGCACCGCGTTGGGGATCGGGCCGACGCCGCTCGTGCTGCTCGCCATGCTCTTCGTGTCGGTCGCTTTCACCGCCCTCTACGGATGGGCGGTCGAGCGCATCGCCTACCGGCCGCTGCGCGGGGCGCCGCGCCTCGCTCCGCTGATTTCGGCCATCGGCATGTCCATCTTCCTGCAGAACTACGTCCAGCTCACCCAGGGTGCGCGCATCAAGTCCGTGCCACCGCTGTGGCAGGGAGGGGTGACGCTGTGGTCGGCCGACGACTTCCGCGTCACCTTCGGCTGGGCGCAGCTCACCGTGGTCGTCGTCACGCTGATCGTCATGGCCGGCTTTGCCTGGATGATCACACGCACCTCCTTCGGCCGCCAGCAGCGCGCCTG
>JAQUGB010000047.1:0-1399 GCA_028684345.1 Tepidiphilus sp.
CTTAGGCGGCGAGAGCGAAACGCTCGTCGTTGGCGTTTGTTTGCTTTCCAGTGGATTTACGAGGGGACTGGTCCTCGGTATGCGCTGTGCTGCTTTGCGACCCCCGTCGAAGCCAGGTACGGCCCCAGTGGGTTTGCATCGTGTTAGTGCCTCGTGCAGCGAAAAAGTTCCGCCGATCGGTGCACTTTTTTACGCCACCTTGCGGGTAGCGAAAAGGTAGTTTACCGCAGTTTCTTCGATCAGACGATAGGTTTGGGTGAGCGGATTGTAGCCCAGTCCTTGCAGGGCGACCGGTTCGAGCCCGTTCGCCCGTGCCCAGTGGGCGAGTTCGGAGGGACGGAGGAATTTGGCGTAGTCGTGCGTGCCGCGCGGCAGTAGCCTCAGCAGGTATTCCGCCCCCAGAATCGCGTGCAGGTAGGCTTTGGGCGTGCGGTTGATGGTGGCGAAAAAGGCCCAGCCGCCGGGGGTGAGCGCCTTGGCGCAGGCGGCGACGATGGATTCGGGCTCGGGGACGTGTTCGAGCAGCTCCATACAGGTGACGATCTCATAGGCGCCGGGATGCGCTGCGGCGTGGGCCTCGGCGCTCTCGAGGCGGTAGTCCACCGATAGGCCGGATTCGAGGAGATGGAGTTTGGCGACTTCCAGGGCGGCAGCGGAGAGGTCGATGCCGGTGACCCGGGCGCCACGCCGCGCCATGCCTTCGGAGAGGATGCCGCCGCCGCAGCCGACGTCGAGCACGCGCTTGCCGGCGAGCGCGACGTGGGACTCGATCCAGGAGAGGCGTAGCGGATTGATTTCGTGCAGTGGCCGGAATTCGCTCGTCGGATCCCACCAGTGGTGGGCGTGCTCCTCGAATTTGGCCAGTTCCAGCGGATCGACGTTCGTCATGGGGAATCCTCCAAAGAAAAACCCCGCCAGGGCGGGGTTTTCCGCAGACCTCGGACGACCAGGATTACTTGTCGGTACCGATGACTTGGATTTCGACGCGACGGTCGGGTTGCAGGCACTGGATGAGTTTCTTGTTGTTCCGGTTTTCCGGGCCCATGTTCTTGCACTTGTCACCGGTGATGGGCATCGTCTCGCCTTTGCCTTCGGTGTAGATGCGATTGGCCGGGACGCCTTTGCTGGTCAGATACGCTTTGACGGCGTCGGCACGGCGCTCGGAGAGTTTCTGGTTGTAGGCGTCGCGGCCGATGCGGTCGGCGTGACCCACGGCGAGGATGACTTCGACGTTGTACTTACCGAGCTGGGCGACGACTTCGTCGAGCTTGGCTTTGCCTTCGGGGCGAAGCGTGGCTTTGTCGAAATCGAACAGCGTGTCGGTGGAAATCTTCACTTTCTGTTCGGCCGGCTTGGGCGCGGGGCGCGGGGCGGCCACGGGCTTGGGCGGTTCGCATTT
>JAQUGB010000047.1:1499-10347 GCA_028684345.1 Tepidiphilus sp.
TTTGCAACTGGATTCGTTGCTGCCAGTTTTGCGCCAGAGCGGACAAAGGTCTGTTGTTTTCCTGCAACAGCAAGATTTTTCCGGAGACACGACGGCGTCCGGCGACCCAGACGTCGCTGACGTGCTCGCGTCCGGCGACGAAGACGAGATGCGAGCGGGGGTCGTAGCAGGGCCGGGTTTCTACGGCGTCGAGGGCGACGGCGACGAGGTCGGCGGCCTTGCCCGGGCGGATCGAGCCGAGGCGATGTTCCAGCCCGAGGGCGCGGGCAGCGCCGATCGTGGCGAGTTCCAAGATTTGCATGGCTGGCAGCACGTCGGCACGCCCCTGGCCGACCTTGGCGAGCAAGGCCGCGTGGCGCATTTCCTGAAAGAGGTCGAGCCGGTTGTTGCTCGCCGCCCCGTCGGTGCCCAGGCCGACGGGGATACCGGCATCGAGCCACCGGGGTACGGCAGCGATGCCGCTGGCAAGTTTCATGTTGGAGGTGGGGCAGTGTACGAGGGCTACGCCGCGCTCGGCCAGCAGCGCGATTTCGTTCTCGGTGAGGTGCACCGCGTGCACGCCGACGAGCCCCGGCCCCAGCAGGCCGAGGCGGTCGAGCCGCTCCAGGGGCGTTTCGCCGTGGCGTGCGAGCGATTCTTCCCGTTCCTGTGCCGTCTCGAGCAGGTGGATCTGCACCGGCAGGTCGAGCTGGGCAGCGAGCGTGGCGATGCGCGCCAGTGCCGCATCGCCCACCGAATAAGGGGCGTGCGGCGCGAGCAGGAAGGAGAGGAGCGGCTCCTCGCGCCAGGCATCGCGCACGGCGAGCCCTTTGGCGAGCGCTTCGTCGGGGTCGGCGGCGTACGGCGTGGGAAAGTCGATGGCGGTGATGCCGAGCACCGAGCGCATGCCCATGGCAGTGAAGGCGCGGGCGGCCGCCTCGGGATAGAAGTACATGTCGACGGCGGTGGTGATGCCGCCGCGCAGCATCTCGGCGGCGGCGATCAGCGTGCCGTCGTGGACGAATTCCTCGCTCAGGAGGGCGGCCTCGCGCGGCCAGATCGCTTCTTCGAGCCAGCGGCGCAGCGGCAGATCGTCGCCGATACCGCGCAGCAGGGTCATGGCCGCGTGCGTGTGCGCGTTGATGAGGCCGGGCAGGAGCACGTGCTCGGGCAGCTCGACGCGCTCGCGGGGGCGCCAGCGCCGTTCCAGCGCGTCGGTCGGCCCTACGTCGAGGATCGTGTCGCCGCGGATCGCGACGGCGTGACCGGTGAGCAGCGCCCCGGCCGGTTCCATCGGCAGCAACCAGCGGGGGAGGAGGAGGGCATCGGCGGACTGAAGCGCGGTCGGCTCGGGCATCGGCGGGCTCCGGAAGGGGGGTTGAACGGCGTGATAAAATAGCGAATTCTACGGATTTGTACGGCGGTTTTTGCTCAATGGATTCTTTTGCCCGCGAAACCTTGCCCGTGCCCCTCGAAGAGGAGATGCGGCGCTCTTATCTCGACTACGCCATGAGCGTCATCGTCGGCCGGGCGCTGCCCGACGTGCGCGATGGCTTGAAGCCCGTGCATCGACGCGTGCTCTACGCCATGCACGAATTGGGTAACGACTGGAACAAGCCCTACAAGAAGTCGGCACGCATCGTCGGCGACGTGATCGGTAAATACCACCCCCACGGCGACACGGCCGTCTACGACACCATCGTGCGCATGGCGCAGGATTTTTCCCTGCGCTATCCCCTCATCGACGGTCAGGGCAACTTCGGCTCCGTCGACGGCGACAGCCCCGCCGCCATGCGTTACACCGAGATCCGCATGTCGCGCATCGGGCACGAGATGCTGGTCGACATCGACAAGGAAACCGTCGATTTCGGTCCAAACTACGACGGCAGCGAGCGTGAGCCGCTGGTGCTGCCTTCCCGCATTCCCAATCTCCTCATCAACGGTTCGAGCGGCATCGCGGTGGGCATGGCCACCAACATCCCGCCGCACAATCTCGGCGAGGTGATTCGGGCGTGCCTGGCGTTGCTGGAAAACCCCGAACTTTCCGACGACGATCTGATGCAGTACGTGCCGGCGCCGGATTTTCCGACGGCCGGGCTCATCGTCGGGCTCGAGGGCGTGCGCGAGGGCTACCGCACGGGGCGGGGCCGCGTGGTGATGCGGGCGCGTACCCATTTCGAGGAGATCGGCCGCGGCGACCGGCAGGCGATCATCGTCGACGAGCTGCCGTATCAGGTCAACAAGAAGACGCTGCTCGAGCGCATCGCCGAGCTCGTCAATGAGAAGCGCATCGAGGGTATCAGCGAGATCCGCGACGAATCGGACAAGTCCGGCATGCGCGTGGTCATCGAATTGAAGCGCGGCGAGCATCCCGAGGTGATCCTCAATCAGCTCTTCAAGCACACGCAGATGCAGGACACCTTCGGCATGAACCTGGTGGCGCTCGTCGATGGGCGGCCGCAGACGCTCACGCTCAAGGAGCTCGTCGGTCATTTCCTGGCGCACCGGCGCGAGGTGGTGACGCGGCGCACCGTCTTCGAGCTGCGCAAGGCGCGCGAACGGGGGCACATCCTCGAAGGATTGGCGGTGGCGCTGGCCAACGTCGATGAGATCGTCGCGCTCATCAAGGCTTCGCCCACGCCGGCGGCCGCCAAAGAGGCGCTGCTCGCGCGCCGCTGGCATTCGCCGGTGGTGGCGGAGCTGGTGGCGCGCGCGGGCGAGGATGCGGCGCGGTTCCGCCCGGAAGGGTTGGATGCCGACGTCGGTTGGTCGAGCGAGGGATACCAGTTGTCGGAAGCGCAGGCGCAGGCGATCCTGGATCTGCGGCTGCAGCGCCTCACGGGGCTCGAGCAGGACAAGATCGTGCAGGAGTACCGCGAGGTGATCGAGCGCATCGCCGATCTGCTCGACATCCTCGCCAAGCCCGAGCGTGTCTCGGCCATCATCGGCGAGGAGCTGCGTGCGATCGCCGCACAGTACGCCGATCCGCGCCGCAGCGAGCTCGTGCTGGAGGCCGACGAGATCCGTCTGGAAGACCTGGTGGCGCCGCAGGACATGGTGGTGACCCTGTCGCATGCCGGTTATGTCAAACGCCAGCCGCTCGACGACTACCGGGCGCAGCGCCGCGGCGGGCGGGGCAAGCAGGCGGCTTCGGTCAAGGAGGAAGATTTCCTCGAGCAGGTATTCGTGGCTAACACCCACGATTGGCTATTGTGCTTCTCCAGTCGCGGGCGAGTCTACTGGTTGCGCGTCTTCGAACTGCCCGAGGGCGCTCGCGGGGCGCGCGGCAAGCCCATCGTCAACCTCGTGCCCATGGGGCCGGACGAGCGTATCCAGGCGGTGCTGCCGGTGCGCGAATTCGACGACGCGCACTACGTCTTCTTCGCCACCGCTTCGGGCGTGGTGAAGAAGACGGCGTTGTCGGCCTTTGCCAATCCGCGCAAGGCCGGCATCGTGGCGCTGTCGCTCGGGGATGACGACCGCCTGATCGGCGTGGATCTCACCGACGGCAGCTGCGACGTGATGCTCTTCTCCGACGCGGGCAAGGCGGTGCGTTTCGCCGAGGACGACGTGCGTCCCATGGGGCGCGAGGCGCGAGGCGTGCGCGGCATGGCGCTCGAAGACGGCCAGCAGGTGGTGTCGATGCTGGTGGTGCGCGACGAGTCGGGTTCGGTGCTCACGGCTACCGAGGCGGGCTACGGCAAGCGGACGCCGGTGGCCGAATTTACGCGCCACGGGCGTGGCACCAAGGGGATGATCGCCATCCAGACCAGCCGTCGCAACGGCCGGCTCGTGGCCGCCTGCCTGGTGCAACCGGGCGACGAGATCATCCTCATCTCGCAAAGCGGGGTGCTCATCCGCACTTCGGTCGACGACATCCGCGAGATGGGGCGCTCGACGCAAGGGGTGACGCTGATGGCCTTGGACGACGGCGATCGCCTGGTGACGGTGGTGAAAGTGGCGCGCACGCCGGTGGTCGGGGACGAGGGTGCAGAGGCGGACGATGCGGGTGTTTAACTTCAGCGCCGGGCCGGCGATGCTGCCGGAGCCGGTCTTGCGTACGGTACGAAAAGAGCTGCTCGATTGGCACGGGATCGGCTCGAGCATCATCGAGGTGAGCCATCGCGGCAAGCACTTCTCGGAGGTGATCGCGCGGGCGGAGGCCGATCTCAGGAAGCTGCTCTCCATTCCCGAGGATTACGCCGTGCTCTTCCTGCAGGGAGGGGCGACGCTGCAGTTCTCCGCCATTCCCATGAACCTGCTCGGCGGCGGCTCGGCCGATTACGTCGTCACCGGCGCCTGGTCGCAGAAAGCGTTCGTGGAGGCGCAGCGCATCGCGCCCGTGCTCGGCGGCCGGGTCCGTCTGGCCGGCTCCACCGAGGAAAGCGGCTTCACCCGCGCGCCGCGCCCCGAGGAGCTTTCGCTCGATCCCGAGGCGCGCTACGTGCATGTATGCACCAACGAGACGATCCACGGCGTGGAGTGGCTGGAGCTCGAGGCGTTGGAAGCCTCTGGCGTGCCCATCGTCGCCGACATGTCCTCGCATCTGCTGTCGCGCCCGATCGACGTGCGCCGCTTCGGCCTCATCTATGCCGGGGCGCAGAAAAACATCGGCCCGGCGGGGCTGACGCTCGTGATCGTGCGCCGCGATCTCATGGCCTCGCCCTGGGAGGGCACCCCGCCGGTGCTGCGCTACGACCGCATGGCCGAGAACGGCTCGATGCTCAATACGCCGCCCACTTTTGCCATCTATGTGGCCGGTCTCGTGTTCCAGTGGCTCGAATCGCTCGGCGGCTTGGCGGCGATGGCGCAGCGCAACGAAGCCAAGGCGCGTCTGCTCTACGAGTGCATCGATGCCACGCCCTTTTACCGCAATGCCGTCGAGCCGCGCTGGCGCAGCTGGATGAACGTGCCGTTTCGCCTCGCCGACGAGTCGTTGAACGAGCGCTTTCTGCAGGAGGCCGAGGCCGCCGGGCTCAAGTACCTCAAAGGGCACAAGATGGTGGGCGGGATGCGGGCGTCGATCTACAACGCCATGCCGCGCGAGGGCGTGGAGGCGCTCGTTGCTTTCCTGCGCGATTTCGCCGCACGGCACGCCTGAAGAAAGGGGAGGGGGATGGACGAGTCGGAACTCTTGGCGCTGCGTCGGCGCATCGACGCCATCGACGAGGAGATCCTCAAACTGCTTGCGGAGCGCGGGCGCTGTGCGCGGCGCGTGGGCGAGCTCAAGCAGGGTGCGCTCTACCGCCCCGAGCGCGAGGCGCAGGTGTTGCGCCGTATCGCCTCGCTCAATCCGGGGCCGCTGCCCGAGAGCGCGGTGCGCACGATCTTTCGCGAAATCATGTCGGCCTGCCTCGCGCTCGAGCAGCCGCTCAAGGTCGCCTATCTCGGTCCGGCCGGAACCTTCTCCGAGGCGGCGGCGCGCAAGCATTTCGGCAGCGCGCCGCAGTTCCTGCCGCTCGCCTCGATCGACGAGGTCTTCCGCGAAACCGAGGCGGGTAACATCGACTACGGGGTGGTGCCCATCGAGAACTCGGTCGAGGGCATGGTCGGCGTCACGCACGATCTGCTCCTGCTGCATCCGCTGCAGATCTGCGGCGAGGTGATGTTGCGCATCCATCAGCACCTGATGTCGCTCGCTCCGAGCCTCGCGGCGGTCAAGCGCGTCTATTCCCACGCCCAGTCGCTCGCGCAGTGTCATGAGTGGCTCGCGCGGCACCTGCCCGACGTTCCCTACGTGCCGGTGGCGAGCAACGCCGAGGCGGCGCGGCTCGCCGCACAGGATCCGGACGCGGCGGCCATCGCCGGCGAGGCGGCGGCCGAGCGCTACGGGCTTACGGTGCTCGCGGCCAACATCGAGGACGACCCGAACAATACCACGCGCTTCCTCGTCATCGCCAAGCACGATGCTGCCGGCCCTTCGGGGCGGGACAAAACCTCGCTCGTGTGCTCCACGCCGAACAAGCCCGGTGCCATGCACTGCCTGCTCGAGCCTTTGGCGCAGTATGGCGTGAGTATGACCAAGCTGCAATCACGCCCCGCCAAGAGCGGTTTGTGGGAGTACGTCTTCTACATCGACCTGGAGGGACATCGGCTCGACGAGCCGGTTCGCCAGGCGCTCGCGGCGCTCGAGGAACGCGCGACCTTCCTCAAGCTGCTCGGTTCCTATCCGGCCGCGGCGTGGTGACTTTGGGTAACGATGCGAGGAGAAGAAGAGATGCGCGTCATCGATCACGTTCCGGCGGCGATCCGCTCGCTCGCCCCTTATCAACCGGGTAAGCCCATCGAGGAACTCGCCCGCGAGCGCGGTCTGCGGGAGACCGACATCGTCAAGCTCGCTTCGAACGAGAATCCGCTCGGCATGAGTCCGAAAGCGCGGGCCACGCTGGAAGCGACGGCGGACGAGGGTGCCCGTTATCCCGACGGCAACGGCTTTGTCCTCAAAGAGGCGATCGCGCGCAAGTTCGGCGTCGCGCCCGAACGTCTGGTGCTCGGCAACGGTTCGAACGACGTGCTGGAACTGGCTGCGCGCATCTTACTGCAGCCGGGCGCCGAGGCGGTGTATTCCCAATACGCCTTCGCGGTCTATCCGCTGGTGACGCAGGCGCTGGGCGCCCGGCCGGTCGAGGTGCCCGCCAAGGACTACGGGCACGACCTCGAGGCGATGCTCGGGGCGATCACGCCGCGCACGCGCATCGTCTTCCTTGCCAATCCGAACAATCCCACCGGCACCTTCGTGCCCGGCGAGGCGCTGGAATCCTTCCTTGCGCGGGTGCCCGAGGACGTGCTGGTGGTGCTCGACGAAGCCTACGGCGAATACCTCGATCCCGCCGAGCGCTACGAGTCGCTCGCCTGGGTCGACCGCTTTCCGAACCTGCTCGTGTGCCGGACGTTTTCCAAGATCTATGGGCTCGCCTCGTTGCGCGTGGGCTATGGCGTGGCGCGTCCCGAACTCGTCGATGTGATCAATCGCATCCGGCAGCCTTTCAACGTCAACGCCTTCGCGCTCGAAGCGGCGGCGGCCGCGCTCGAGGACGAGGCGTTCGTCGCGCGCAGCGCCGAGCTCAACCGCCAGGGCCTGCGGCAGCTCTACGAGGGATTCGCACGGCTGGGTCTGCGCTGGGTGCCCTCGCGCGGCAACTTCGTGATGGTGCACGTGGGCGATGCGGGCGCGGTGAACGAGGAGCTGCTCGATCGCGGCGTGATCGTGCGGCCGATCGCCGGCTACGGTCTGCCCGAGTGGTTGCGCGTCACCGTGGGGCTGCCCGAAGAGAACGCCCGCTTCCTCGACGCGCTCGCCGACATCCTTCGCACCTGAAAGGGGCTTTCATGAAGACGAAACCGGTGGGACGCCTGGTGGTGTGCGGCGTCGGGCTCATCGGCGGCTCGTTTGCCCTGGCGCTCAAGGCGGCCGGCCTGGTACGCGAGGTGGTGGGCATCGGGCGTTCGCAGGCATCCCTCGAGCGGGCGCTCGCCTTGGGGGTGATCGATCGGGCCGCCGCGGACTGGGCCGAGGCGCTCGCCGGGGCGGAAATCGTGCTGCTCGCCATGCCCGTGGGGCAGACGGAAGCGGTGGTCAAGGCCATGGCGCCGCATCTGGCGCCGGGCACCCTCGTCACCGATGCGGGCAGCACCAAGCGCAACGTGATCGAGGCCTTCTACCTGCACCTGGGGTCGCATCTGGCGCACGCCGTGCCGGGGCATCCCATCGCCGGGGCGGAGAAGAGCGGCTGCGAGGCGGCCAATGCGTCGCTCTTTCGCGGCCGCAAGGTGGTACTCACGCCGCTGCCCGAGAACGAGCCCGGCAGCGTGCTGCGCGTGGCGCAGCTCTGGCAAGCCTGTGGTGCGATCATCCGCGAGATGTCGCCGCAGGAGCACGACCGCGTCTTCGCCGCGGTGAGCCATCTGCCGCACGTGCTCGCCTACGCCCTGGTGCATGACCTCGCCGAGCGCGCCAACGCCGAGCAGCTCTTCGAGTACGCCGCGGGCGGCTTTCGCGACTTCACCCGCATCGCCGCGAGCCACCCCGAGATGTGGCGTGACATCTGCCTCGTCAATCGCCAGGCGATCCTTGCCGAACTCGACCAGTATCTCTCGGAGCTCGCCTTCATCCGTGCCCTGCTGCTCTCGGCCAACGCCCCGGGGCTGGAGGAAGTCTTCGCCAAGGCGCGCGCAGCCCGCATGGCCTGGGGCGAACGCTACGTCAACGGAGGAGGGTCGGACGAATGAGCGGCTTTCTCGATCTGCCGCCCCTACTGCACGCCCGGGGCGGGGTGCGGCTGCCGGGCAGCAAGAGCATCTCCAACCGCGTGCTGCTGCTCGCGGCGCTCGCCGAGGGCGACACCCGCATCCGTGATCTGCTGCATTCCGACGACGTTGCGCGCATGCTAGAGGCGCTCGAGGCGCTGGGCGTGTGCTGGGAGCGAACCGGCGAGCAGGACTACGTGGTGCATGGCACGGGGGGCGCTCCCTTCCCGGTGCGCGAGGCCGAGCTCTTTCTCGGCAATGCGGGTACGGCTTTCCGCCCGCTCACCGCCGTGCTCGCGTTGATGGGTGGGGAATACCGCCTGCGCGGGGTGCCGCGCATGCACGAGCGGCCCATCGGCGATCTGGTCGAGGCCTTGCGTCAACTGGGGGCGCGTATCGAGTACCTGGAAAACGACGGCTATCCGCCGCTCGCGATCCACCCACCCGCGCCCGCCTGCGTCGAGACCGTTCGTATCCGGGGCGACGTCTCCAGTCAATTCCTCTCGGCGCTGCTCATGGCGCTGCCCCTGCTCGGCCGGCCGATCACCGTCGAGGTCGTGGGGGAGCTCATTTCCCGCCCCTACGTGGCCCTCACGCTCGCGCTGATGGCGCGCTTCGGGGT
>JAQUGB010000048.1 GCA_028684345.1 Tepidiphilus sp.
CTCAAGCTCAAGGAGATCAGCTATATCCACGCCGAGGGCTACCCGGCCGGCGAGCTCAAGCACGGGCCGCTCGCGCTCGTAGACCGCGAGATGCCCGTGGTGGCGGTGGCTCCGCGCGACGACCTGCTGGAGAAGCTCAAGTCCAACCTGCAGGAAGTGCGCGCCCGCGGCGCCGAACTCTTCGTCTTCGCCGAAGACGGCAGCGGTGTGGGCGGAGAAGAGGGCGTGCACGCCATCGTCGTGCCCTCGCACGACGCCATGCTCGCCCCCATCCTCCACGTGGTGCCGCTGCAGCTGCTGGCCTACCACGTGGCGCTCGTCAAAGGGACCGACGTGGACAAGCCGCGCAATCTCGCCAAGAGCGTGACGGTGGAGTGAGGGAAAAAGGCGGCTCTGGCCCTGCCATGTCGCTCCATGAAATGCACGAAAATAAGTATAATTTTTGGAGAAAAATACCGGAAACTCTTGCGTCATCTGCCGCGAGAGCCGGTGGCGAGCGCGCAGCAGGCTATTCGATGCGTCTTCGAGGCCCACGACACAGGAGGAACATCTCTATGACCAACAAGAAGATCGCAAATGGGCTCGGCCTGCTGCTGGGCATCTTCCTGGTTTCCGGCCAAGCCCTGGCATTCGAAGGGGATGCCAAGCGCGGTCGGGCGGTGGCAGCCACGTGCACGGCCTGCCACCAAGCCGATGGGAGCGGCATGAACATACCGGGCGGGGAGTCTTGGCCCCGCCTGGCAGGGCTCGATGCCGACTACCTCGCCAAGCAGCTGCACGACTTCAAGGCGGGGCGTCGCCAGAACGCCACCATGGCTCCCTTCGCCAAGATGCTCGATGACCAGCAGATCGCCGATGTGGCGGCCTACTACAGCCAGATGCCCGTAACCCCGGCTCAGGGCGGCGACGTCGATGCCGAGCTGCTCGCCCGCGGTGAGCAGCTCGCTCTGCACGGCGACTGGGACAAATACATCGTCCCCTGCAAGAGCTGCCATGGTCCTGGCAACCAGGGCGCGGGGAGTACTTTTCCGGGCATCGCCAGCCAGCACGCCGGCTATATCGAGAACCAGCTGCGCGCCTGGCAGGCCGATAAGCGTAGCAACGACCCGCAGAACCTCATGGGCGCCATCGCCAAGCGCATGAGCGACGAGGACATCCGCGCCGTTTCCGCCTGGCTGGCCAGCCAGACCGTGACGTCCAAGAAATGAGGGGGAGCAGAGCATGAAACGCAACAAGAAAACCCTGGCCGTGGCCGGCGCCGCCTTGGCTGCAGGTGTCAGCCTGGCTGCATTCGCCGATCCACTGCCTCCGGCGATCGACACTCTGGTGAAGATGGGCTTTCCGGCACCCAAGGAGGGGGAGCTGGTCCATGTGCCGCCGACCATGGCCGACCTCGAAGCCGCCAACATTCATCCCAAACTGAAGGCCGTCATCCGTCGTGGCCACGACCTCTTTACTAACACCCAGCAGTTGCGCGGCAAAAACGTCTTCAACGACATGAACTGCTCCAGTTGTCACTTGGGCGAGGGGCGTATGCCCTTCAGTGGTCCGGTATGGCCGGCGGCGGTCACCCTGCCCAACTATCGCGGCAAGAACGGCCACGTCAACAACCTCGAGGAACGCATCGCCGGCTGCTTTGCCTACTCCATGAACGGCACCCCGCCGGAGTACGGCAGCGACGATATGCTGGCGCTGTCGGCCTACCACCAGTGGTTGGCCAAGGGGGTGCCCATGTACCCCGACCAGCCGATCTACGGCCGCGGATTCCCGGCGCCGCAGCGTCCAGCGAGCTTGAGCTATGCCAACGGCGAGGCGCTCTACATGGAGAAATGTGCGATCTGCCATGGCAAAGACGGCTCCGGCCTTTACCAGGGCGGAAAATACGTCTTTCCCCCCCCCTGGGGCGACGGCTCCAACAACTGGGGAGCGGGCATCGTGCGCACCCACACCATGGCCGGGTTCATCAAAAACAACATGCCGCTGGGCCAGCCGCTATCACTCTCCGATCAGGAGGCGTGGGACATCGCCTACTACATAACCCAACAGGAGCGTCCTCAAGATCCGCGCTACAAGGGCAGCGTAGACGAGGTATTGGAGAAGTTCGGTCCTACTTTTCACAAGTTCAGCAGCTACGGCAAGGTGCGTGAGGTGGATGGCCATCGACTGGGCGATCACGCGAACTGGGGCGAGAAGGGGGAGAAGATCAAGCCCTGGAATGTCGGCAGACCGCGCTTCAAGGATCTCGAAGTCGAACAGTGAGGGCGGCTTCGTACCGAGCCTTCGGCGCCGAAACAGCCCTCGCCTGGCACGGTTTGGCTGAGGGCTGAGGCTTTCCCGAGGAAGACACCCCAAACACCCCACCAGAAGGGACACCCATTTTTCTCTGAAAGCTGGACATGGCTGAGCGATAAGTGGGTGTTCCTTCGTTTGTTCGTACGACTCACGCTCTGCCGTAACGCTCCAGCCAATGGGCGTAGGGCGCCGGCAGGACCCAGGACGGCCGCTCCTCGCCCAGTTCCAGCGCCGCCTTGTAGGGCCAGTGCGGATTGGCGAGATGGGCGCGCGCCACCATGACGAGGTCGAGCCGTTGGCGCGCCACCGCCTCGTTGGCCGTGGCCGGCACGTCGATGCCCCAGGAAGAAGCCACCGGTAGACCCGTGGCCTCGCGCACCCGCGCCGCGATCGGCACCATGAAGGCCGGCGCCCAGGGGATCTTCGCCGCCGGCGTCGAAAAGCCGATGCTCACGTCGAGCAGGTCGAGCCCGAGCCGACGGAAGGCGCGCGCCAGTTCGATGGATTCGGCAAGCGTTTCCTCGTCGCGGCCGTCGAACTCGATCACGCCGAAACGCGCCGTGAGCGGCAGCCGCTCGGGCCAGACTTCGCGCACCGCCGCCAGCGTCTCGCGCAGAAAACGGCCGCGCCGCTCCGCGTCTCCACCGTAGGCATCGGTGCGCTGGTTGGCATGCACCGAAAAGAAACTCTGCGCCAGATACCCGTGGGCGAAGTGCAGCTCCAGCCATTCGAACCCGGCTTCCAGCGCACGCCGGGCCGCTGCCACGAAGTCGCGCTGCACCCGGGCGATGTCTTCCAGCGTCATCTCGCAGGGCACGCGCGGCAGGTTCGCGCCGAAGGGAATGGCCGAAGGCGAGATCGGCGTCCAGGCGCGGGGATCGTCTTCCGGCAGATGGTCGTCCCCCTCCCAGGGGCGATTGGCGCTCGCCTTGCGGCCGGCGTGGCCGATCTGGATGCCGGGCACCGCGCCGGCTTTCTTGATGCCGGCGGCTACCTGCGCGAGCGCCTCTGCCTGGGCGTCGTTCCACAGCCCCAGGCAATAGGGCGTGATGCGCCCTTCGGGCGAGACGGCCGTCGCCTCGACCACCACCAAACCGGCCCCGCCTCGGGCGAGGCTCGCGTAATGCACCGTGTGCCAATCGTTGGCCACGCCCTCTTCGGCGCTGTACTGGCACATCGGCGAGACGGCGATGCGGTTGCGCAGCCGTACTTCCTTGAGCGTGAACGGGGAAAACAGAGCGGACATGGCGGAAGACTCCTTTTGGCAAAGCATGGTGATGGAACCGGATGGGATCCAGGCCCATGGCGTCCATGGACCGCGTTAAAGATCAACCCTCCCAAGGGTTGATCACGATTAGTCCTGCTGCTTCGAAAGGGGAGGTATTGCGCGTGGCAACGATCAATCCGTTGGCAACCGCCACGGCTGCGATGAGCCCGTCGGCTGTTCTGATCCCACTGCCTGAACGTCTGGCCGTCGCCAGCACATAGGCATAAGAATTCGTGCACGCCAGGTCGAACGCCAGCACGCGACCGGCAAACGGTGGCAGCACGCTCTTTTCCAGACAGTCATTCAGCTTGTCGCGCCGCTGCCCTGCCGGCATCAATGCCACGCCGGCGCGCAGCTCGGCCACGGTCATCGCGGACAGGTACAGCGTTTCCAGGGGTTGCGCATCGAGCCAGTCGATGACTCGGACGTTGGGCTCAGGGCGTAGCGGCTCCGAGACCACGTTGGTATCGAGCAGGATCATTCAAAGCTCGCTGCTCTGGCCGGGGTCTGTTCGCGCACGCTCTCCAGCAGGGCGAAATCCTCTTCGGTCAAACCGACCTCGCGGCCGGCGGCGGCCAGCATCGACCCGAGCTTCACCCGGTTCTGCGGGCGTACGGCCGCCTCCAGGATGGCGCGCAACTCGGCCTCGATGCTGCGGCCATGTCGAGCGGCCCGCGCTCGGATGGCACGATGCACCTCGTCAGGCAGGTTTCGGATGGTCACGGATGGCATGGTTCAAAAACTATCGATGAGGTTCTTGTTTTCATTATAGTTCGTGGTGGCGTTGAACGCCTTCACATCGAAGGGCAGCCTATGTTCGTCGGCAATGCGCAGCGTGTTATATTTTCGGAATTTCCCATGTTCCGAGGGCTCACTCCGTCACACCCAGCACCACGTGGCTGGCCTTGATGAGCGCGGTTGCGGGACGGCCTTCCTCGAGGCCCAGCTCACGCACGGCTTCGCTGGTAATCACGGCGTGCACCTGGCTGCCGCCGGGTAGAGTCAGCACCACTTCCGTGTTGATCGCACCCGGCACCAGTTTGCTCACCGTGCCGCGCAGGCGGTTGCGGGCGCTGGCTTTCATGATGACTCCTTTTTCAAGAGAATGGGTTGCGTAGCCGTTGTTTAGAGCAATGCGGCCAAGGCCGCCTCCGGCGCTGTGTCCAATAATATTATTTTGAGTGGCGCTTTGGCGGCCCCCATGGGGCTGCGCTTGCCTTGTTCCCTGTTGTGTAGGGTATCCAGGGGAACATTGCAAAGCAAGCCTCGCTTTTCACCTACCCCAAACCCGCCTGCAGCCACAAGTCGTTGAAGTTGTCGCCCACGCCCCAGCCGACGTTTTGGCCCAGCTGGCGCACTCGGTCGAGTCTGACCAAGAAAGGCGCCTGCTGCGGCTCGGGCAAGGCCAGCACGTACTTCAGCGCCTGCTCGAACATGTTCACGAGCGCGTCGTAAAAGCCTTCGTCCTCCATGCCGCAAACGGCCAGAAACGCAAATACTTCCTCGCAATAGAATACCGTCAGTTCGGCCAAGGCCTCCGGCTGGCCCAGTGCTTTTTTGTAATCGCTGATGGCTTTCTTGGCCTTGGCCACGGACTGCGGCTTGCGGGGGTCGGCAGGGTTGATCCATTGCGTGATCGTCGCTTTGTAAGGCTTGAGCGGGTCGTCACCCAATGCAAATCGAGTGTGCAAAAAAGCCTGGTTTTCCTTGCTGGCCGCGTACAGGTCATGCACCAGCCCGATCAACCCGGCGCGGTCGAGTTCGGCGAGTTTGGCCTTGACGTCGCTCCACGTTGGAGGTGTCTTTTTCACGTTCATACTCGATACTCGGTTTCTTCACCCCAGTTTTTCTTCGATCCACTCCCAGCGCTTGTCTGTGACCATCACGAAGCGGCAGCGGCCTTGCGACAGGCTGGCCCACAGGCCGCCGATCAGGCGGTCATCTTCGGCGGCGTTCCAGCGATCCGCGCCCTTGTATTCCACCGCCAGAATTGGCCCCGGCGCGTCTGCTGTGCCGGGCAATTGGCACAGGAAATCCGGGTAAAATCGGCCGTCGGCCTTCTGTAAGAAGAACGAACTGCCTTCTCGCCGAACGAGGTTGCGCACCCAGAACTGGATACGGCCCTGCTGCGCCCACATATCCAACTGGCAGGCACATTCGAACTCCTCTTTGCTGTCGAAGTCGCCGATGCGGCCGTAGAAGTGCTTGCGGAAGTCGAAATGCCCGAATCGTCCGTCGTAGTCGCGACTGGGCGCATAAGCCAGGGCGTGAAACTCGAAGACGTATTGGTCGCTCACTGCCACGCGCGAGGCCGCATCGTCACCGAATAAGGTCTGCTGGTACGCCTTGCCGACAGCCTGTTTGCGCAGTTCCCGAATACGCGCTTCGATCAGATTGCGGATCAGGAACTTCTGCAGGTTGACGCGCGCCAGCGTGAAGCCGTCCCGGCGCAGCAAGGCCGTGAGCCACGCGGCGACGAACGCCTGCTTGTTCTCATGGGTCAGCGACGGTTCGGGCAGGTTGCGGCACAACCAGGTGGCGAGGCGTACTTCGTCCCAGTGTTCGGGTGGATACACGAGACCCAAGTCGCGCTGCAATTCGGGCAGGAAACGCGACACCACGTGACCACCCGCGTCGACGTCGATTTCGCCGCCCTCGGCCACCTTGAGCGCCGCACCCAAGGCTGCGAGTTCGCCGGCCGTCGGTTCGGCGTCGTAGAGCGAGAGGTTCCACGGATATTCGAGCACTTCCGGATCGTCGAAGAGCTGCAACTTGCCCTGCACGCGCAAGGCCAGCTGCGGCACGCGAAAGCGCTCACCCTGTTCGGCCGGTGTCTGAAAAAACTCGATCGCCGTCGTGCGGCTCTTTTCGGCAGCTTCCTCAATGGCCGCGGCTGCCGTTGCGGAAGTGACCGATGCCTTGAGCGCTTCGGTTTCATCTTCCGAGAGCGGCGCGTGCAGGGTCAGGGTGTTGAGCGCACTGTCCCAGCTCAGTTTGTCGCGCACCGGTTTCGGCACGCTTTTGAGGTCGGGCTTTTCCGGCAGCGTCACCGCCACCGGCCGCACCACCACACGCCCGGCGTGAGCTTCCAGGTCGAGACGCGCCTGCTCCGGCAAAGCCGCAGCCACGAATTCGGCCACCTCGCGCCGCTCGAAGCCGGCCCCGGCCACCAGCCGGTCGCGCAGCGCGGCCGCTGTTTCGGCAAAGTTGCGCGACACCACGAATGCGTAGGATTGATTGAGGCGCTGGTCGGCAAAGTGGCGCGCGTTCGGCTGGCGCAGGATGCGCCCCAGCAGCTGTTCCACCGCCGTGGCCGATTTCAGCTCGGCCATGCTCACCAGAATGTAGGCAAACGGGCAATCCCAACCCTCGGCGAGCGCCTTCTGGGTGATGACGAATTTCACCGGACAGGCGGGGTCGGCAATCCCTTTGGGGTACGAGGCGTCGATGCTTTCCAACCCCTTTTCCTCACCCGTGGCCACGACGATCTCCTCGGGCGGAATGCCGTGGTTGGTGATCAGCTCGTTTTTTACGCGCGCCACATCGAGCGTTTCCACCCCGGCGCGGCGAGCTTCGGCCTGAATCAGCACCACCGGGCGCAGGTAGGGCGCGCCAGCGCGGCGGGCTTCCTCCGCCAGCCGGTGCAGCGTCTCGCGCCGGGTGAGCGCATCGGCGAGGCACTGCTGCCAGTTCGGCTCGGTTTCGAGCAACACCGGCAACTTGATCATTTCCTCCGCTTTCAATTCCGCCGCCGAGACGCTGTGCAACACGTTGCTCGGCGTGCGCGTGAGATCGGGCGTGGCGGTGAGCTCCATCACGCCGCTCGGGCGAAAGCGCGCCAGCATGTCGAAGGCGAGCTCCGTGCGGCTGTTGTGCGCCTCGTCCACGATCACGAACGGCCGGCGCAGGCGCAGCACGTTGGCGAGCGAATAGGGCACGGTGCGCTCGCTGCCCTCGCCCTCGGAGAGCAGGGCATCGCGCTGGCTGGGCACAAGATTGTCGAAGTGGTGCATCAGCGCGCCGCTTGACTGATACACCTTGCGGCATTCCTCGTCCTCCACCTGAAAGGCTTGGCGCGTGGCGACGATCACCGTGGTGGACGTGTCCAGCGTGGCGCGCGTCACGCTCTTGGCTTCTTCCAGATCGAGCACCGTCACCGGCCCTGCCTCGCGCAGCGCGGCGTGATAGGGATGCGCACGATCCTTCAGCGCCTTGAGGGTCTGCTCGCGGATGGGTTTGCTCGGCACCAGCCACAGAATCACGCTGTACTGGGAGCGCAAGAGATGGGTATTGACGAGTTGCACGCTTTTTGCTGCGAGCCAGGTCTTGCCGCCGCCGGTCGGCACGCGCAGGCAGAAATACGGCATGTCCGCCGGAAAGCCCACGAGCGCATGGTACGGATTACCGCGCCCCCACAGGCGTTCGGTGGTGGCGGTGAAGGCGAGCGAAGGCGAAGGCAGCTCATGGCACGCCGTGAAGTAGGCCTGCACGCTGTCCAGCACCTGCTGCTGGTAGGTTTTGGGGGTGAAGGGGGTCATGGCTTTCCTGCGTCGGGCGCGTGCGGTGCCTGCTGGCGCTGCAGCGGATCGAGCTCCGCCGGCCGTACCGCCTCGATCACGCCAGCACGGCGGATGATGATGGCCGTACCGGTGCGGGCCGCGATTTCCCAGGCACGCGCGGCAGCGCGTTGCATGGCCTGACGTGATAGGCGCAAGTCCTCATCCTGCGCGGTTTCGATCGGTCGTGGATTCATGGCTTCTCGCTCCAGTGCAAACGTAGTTTTGCCCGCGCCGTTTGGCCCGGCAATGATGATGACCTTGCGCGCCTGCATGGCTCACATCTCCAGCGCGTAGGGCGTTTGCTTGAAGATGATGCCCTCGCGCGCCAGCCGTGCGTTGCCCAGGCGGCAGGCGGCGGCGTAGATCACTTTTGGGCCGGCGAAGGGCGGCAGCGCCTCGAACACGGCGCTGGTGAGCACGTTGCCGCCGTCCGCCGATTTGTCCTTGAGAATGCCGTTGTAGAGGAGATAAATGGCCCGGCCCTCAAAGATGCCCAGGAGCGGCGAGTCGGCTGTGCCGCTAAAGCCCGTGCCGGTTTCCACGAACCAGACGAATTCGGCGAGCTGGGCAAAGGTCACGTCGCCGCGGATTTGGCCGTCGGCGTCGAACAAGGGCTCGGGGCAGAGGCGGCAGAACTGGAATCCGCCGCCCAACCCTGCCACCGCCTGCCCCTTGGCATTGGTGTAGCCCTGCGCCACCCGGCGCACGCGCTCGGCGGTGACGTTTTGCGCGATGCCCGGGTCCATCTCGACAAGGATGAAACGGCGCTTGCCGCCGTCCTCGGCGTTTTGTTTCAGGACCGCGTGGGCGGTGGTGCCGGAGCCGGCGAAACTGTCGAGGACGAGTGAACCCTTGTCGGTGGCGATTTGCAGGATGCGCTGAATTAGGCGGGTGGGTTTGGGGGTAATGAACACGTCGTCGCTGGAGGCGAAATCGACCAGTTCGAGCAATTCTTTCTTGGCTTCCTGTGTGTGGCCTACGTCTTTGTAATACCAAATACTCATGGGAACAACGCCTTGAGTGACCTCTGAAAGAAAAATTTTAGGCGCTGGTATATTGTTCCCATCTATCCCCCACCAAATTCGCCCATCGGCATCTAATTCTTTGAACTTTTCTTCAGAAATACGCCAGTACGATCCTTTTGGAGGGCCAGAAATGACTCTTCCTGATGGACAAGTAATGGAATATGTTCCTTTGCTATAAAAATTTCGAGCAGCAAGATTATTTGGGCGCCATGGACCACGAGGATCATTATCAGGATTTTTGTACATTTTATTCTGTTTTTCAGAGCGAGGAATCAGGTTTCGAGTCCAACGATCTGAATTCATAGCATATACGACTATGTAGTCATGTGATTCTGAAAAATGACGAGATGAGGCTTTGGGGGCATAGTTTTTTTCCCAAATTATTGTTTCGATGAAGTTTCTTTTCCCGAACACCTCATCCATCAACAACCGCAGCGTCGCCACCTCGTTGTCGTCGATCGACACGAAAATCGCCCCATCCTCGCGCAGGAACTGCCTCAAGAGCACCAGCCGCGGGTACATCATGCACAGCCAGCGGTCGTGGCGGTCGAGGGTCTCGCCTTCCTTGCCGACCACCTCGCCCAGCCACTTGCGAATCTCCGGGCTGTTGACGTTGTCGTTGTACACCCAGCCCTCGTTGCCGGTGTTGTAGGGCGGGTCGATGTAGATGCATTTCACCTGGCCGGCGTAGCGCGGCAGCAGCGCCTTCAAGGCGTGCAGGTTGTCGCCCTGCACGATCAGGTTGCCCGAATCGGCCGGGCCGCAGGAGAGATCGGCGACCGGCTCGAGCAGGCGAAAAGGAACTTCCCGGTGGTGTTTGACGACGGCTTCTTTGCCGATCCAGTTCAATGTTGGCATGGGCGCTCATTTCGTGGAGGGGGGAAACCCGGCAGGCGTCGCGTTTCCGTTGAAATTTTTTTCGGCGAACCGCGCTTCGACGTCCATGGCCCCGTGCAGCACCCGCACGATCCGCACCAGGCCAGGCTCTTCAAAAAACAGCACGAGGTAGTTGCCGTATCCGCTTCGGCCTGCGGCAGAAAGATAAGCCGTACCAATCAGGTTCTTTCGGCCGCTTCAGCCATGGCGAGATACTTCGCCTCCAGCCGGTCGAACACTTCTTCCTCCGAAAGATCCGGTCCGCTGGCCAGACCCACCGC
>JAQUGB010000049.1 GCA_028684345.1 Tepidiphilus sp.
CGGCACCCCGAAGGCGCGGGCGGTGAGCAGCAGATGCAGGCTCGTGGCGCAGACTTCCACCGCCCCGGCGGCGAGCCCGCCGATCGCTTCGAGCCCGAGCTCGGCAATGAGGCACGTCGCCGCCCGGGCCGACGGCGAGAGGAAGCGGGAAAGGCGTGCGAGCGATTCCAGCGTGTCGTGCCACGGGGCGGCGCCGGCACGCACGAGCACGAGCCGCTCTCCGCTTCCCCGGCGCGCTTCCAGCCAGGCGGCGAGTGCCGCGAGCCACGGGTCGGTGGCGCATTCGGCGGCGAACTGCACCAGACGATAGGCGCCGAGGCGCTCGCGCCAGCCGGCGGCATGCGCCTCGAAGGCGATCGAGAGGTTCGAGGCGGCGAGACCCTCGGCGGGGTCCGGCGCGAGGGGCAGGCGCAGCCCCCATTGGGCGAAGATCGCCCGGGTGCGGGCATCGCGCACGCGCGCTTCGTCTGCCTCGACGAGTGCGGCACACGCGGCGCGCTGCACACTGCGCGGCAATGCGTCGAGCCCCGTGCCCCCGCAGGGAGCAAAACCGAGGCATCGCACTCCGGGGGCGTCCCTCCGGCGCAGCACGTAGGGCAGCGGCCGGTGCGTGCCGAGCCGGCGCACCGCTTCGCGGCGGCGGGCGCAGGGGTCGGCATCGAAGCGAGCGATCACCCGCGCGGCACTTTCTTCGTCGAGCAGCATCACCGCCGTGGTCCAGGCGTCGCAATCGAGGATCTCACCGCCGACGTGGTACAGGTCGTAGCCGCCAGGCGACACGTCCGCGAGCACGTCGGCGAGGGATCGCACCGCGAATCCGGCCACGGCGCGCGCGTCCCAGGCGCGTAGGCCCGCGAAGTGCACGCGTCGGCGGCCGGCGGCCTCGGCGGCGAGCCGGGCGAGCAGCAGGTCGCCGTAATTGTGCCGGTCGAAGGCGCCGAAGAGCACCAGGTCGATGGCGCTCATATCGCCCGGCGCAGGCGCAGCGAGTGCGTCACCACGAAGAGGCTGGAGAAGCTCATCGCCGCGGCGGCGAGCATGGGGTCGAGCAGCCATCCGGTCCACGGGTAGAAGACGCCGGCAGCCAGCGGAATGAGCGCCACGTTATAGCCGTAGGCCCAGACGAAATTCCAGCGGATGGTGCGGCGCGTGGCGCGCGCAAGGCGCACGGCCAGAGGCACGGCGGACGGGTCTCCCCGCATGAGCACCACGTCGCCGGTCTCGATCGCCACGTCGGTGCCCGTGCCCATGGCGATGCCCACGTCGGCCTGGGCGAGCGCCGGCGCGTCGTTGATGCCATCGCCGACGAAAGCGAGCCGCCGTCCCTGCGCTTGCCATTGGCGCAGCGCCTCGGCCTTTTCTTCGGGGCGCACTTCGGCGCGTACTTCGTCGATGGCGAGCGCCCGAGCCACCGCCTCGACGCTGCGGCGGGAATCGCCGGAAAGAAGCGCCGCGCTCAGGCCAAGCGCATGAAGTTCGGCCACCGCCGCCGCGCTCGTGGGCTTGAGCGGATCGGCAAACGCCAGCACCCCCACGGGAATGCCATCGGCCGCCACCCACACGAGCGTCCTGCCCTCGCCGGCCTGCGCCTCGGCCCAGGCGTCCAGCGCTGCTTCCAGCACCTGCGCCCCCGTCTCCGCCGCCACGAAGCGGCGCGAACCCACCGCGAGCCGCACGCCGTCGACGTTGCCGCGAATGCCGCCGCCCGGCACCGGTTCGACCGCCTCGGCCGGCGGCAGCGGCACTTCGCCCACCGCCGCGAGCAGGGCGCCGGCAATCGGATGTTCGCTCGCTTTCTCCAGGGCGGCCACGCGCAGCAGCCAGCGCTGCGCTTCGCCCGGCGCATTCCAGTAGGCTCCCACCAGCACCGGCCGCCCGGCGGTGAGCGTTCCCGTCTTGTCGAAGACCACGGTGTCGATCTCGGCGAGCCGCTCCAAGGCGGCGCCGCGGCGCACGAGGATGCCGCATTCCGCTCCCCTCCCGGTGGCGACCATGAGGGCGATGGGCGTGGCGAGCCCCATCGCGCAGGGGCAGGCGATGAGGAGCACGCTCACCGCGGTGACGAAGGCGTAGGAGAGCCGCGGCTCGGGGCCAAAAGCGAGCCAAGCGGCGAACGTGAGCGCGGCCACGGCGAGCACCAGCGGCACGAAGACGCCGGCCACGCGGTCGGCGAAAGCCTGGATGGGCGGTTTCTCGGCCTGCGCCCGCTCGACCAGGGCGATGATGCGGGCGAGCAACGTCTCGCGGCCGACCTCGGTCACCTCCATGGCGAAGCCGCCGGAAGTGAGCACACTGCCGCCGACGACCCGATCCCCGGGGCGTTTCTCCGCCGGCAGCGGTTCGCCGGTGAGCATGGACTCGTCGACCCAACCCGCTCCTTCCTGCACGATGCCGTCGGCGGGAAGGCGCTCGCCCGGGCGCACCTGTACCCGGTCGCCGGGGCGCAGTTCCTCGACGGGAATTTCCCACACCGAGCCGTCGGGGCGCAGGACGCGCGCCGTGCGCGGCTGCAGCCGCAGCAGGCGCGAGATGGCGCGGGACGCCCGGCCGCGGGCGAGCTGCTCGAGGTAACGGCCGAGCAGGATCAGGGCGACGATGACCCCGGCCGATTCGAAATAGAGGTGGGCGCTGCCTGGCGGGAAGATTCCCGGTACGAGCCAGGCGAGCAGCGAATAGCCCCAGGCGGCCCCGGCCCCCAGCAGGACGAGGGCGTTCATCGCCGGGGCGCCGTGGCGCAGTTCCGACCAGCCGGCGCGCAGCAGCGGCGCGCCGCAGACGAAGAGGATGACGGAGGAAAGGGCCGCCTGCAGCGCCTGCCACGCCCACGCCGGGGCGAGGCGGGCAAAGAGCGCCTCCCCTCCCGGCAGCATCGGCCCCATGGCGAACAACACGAGCGGCACCGCGAGCCCCGCAGCCCAGCGCACCCGCCGCCGCGCCGCGCCTCCAGCCTCGTCCTCTTCCTCCGCGGACGAACGCTGCGCGTGCGGTACCGGCTCGTAGCCGAGTTCGCGGATCGTACGCCGGATGGCGGCCTCGTCGACCCGGCTCGAATCGTAGCGTACCGTGGCGCGCTCGAGCGCCAGATTGACGCTCGCCTGCCGTACGCCCGACAGCCGCTGCAGGCCCCGTTCGATGCGCCGCACGCAGGCGGCACAGGTCATGCCGCGGATGCCGAGCTCGAGTTCGGCCTCGTCGGCCACGCCCGGATCAGACGAGCTTTGCGTCATAACCTTCTTCGAGGATCGCCTCGATCACCGCCTGCGGACTCGGGTCGCCTTCGATCACCGCCTCCTCGCGCTCACGGCTCACCGAGACGACGCGCTCCACGCCCGGCACTTTTTTGAGCGCCTCGGCCACGGCCTTCTCGCAGTGCGCGCAGCTCATTCCTTTGACTTGGTAGCGTTGTTGCATCGTCCTTGCTCCTTGTTGTCAAACTTCCAGCGGCGAAGAAGACAGCAGCGCCGCCACGTCCTCTTCGGTGAGCGCAAATCCGCCCGCCTCGCCCGTCTCCAGCGTGCCTTCGGCAAGCGCGCGTTTGCGCGCCTGCATCTCCAGCATCTTTTCTTCGACCGTATTGGCCGCGATGAGTTTATAGACGAAAACCGGCTTGTCCTGACCGATGCGGTGCGTGCGGTCAATCGCCTGCTCCTCCACCGCCGGATTCCACCAAGGGTCGAAGAGGATCACCGTGTCGGCTTCGGTGAGGTTGAGCCCCACCCCGCCCGCCTTGAGACTGATGAGGAAGACCGAAGCATCGCCCCGGCGGAAGCGATCGATCACCTCGTCGCGCCGACGGGTGCTGCCGGTGAGTTTCACATAGGGAATCTTCAGCTCGGCGAGCACCGGCTCGATGCGCTCGAGCATCTGCACGAACTGGGAAAAAATGAGGATGCGGCGCCCCTCTTCGACAAGCTCGGGCAGGGTTTCGCGCAGCCAGTCGAGCTTGGCCGATTCCTTCACCTGGCGCGCCTGCGGCAGGTCGACCAGCGTGGGATCGCAGCACACCTGCCGCAGTTTGAGAAGCGCGTCGAGCACCGTGATCTGGCTGCGGGCAAGCCCCTTTTCAGCGAGCGCCCGGCGCACGCGCTCCTGCATGGTCAGCCGGATCGCCTCATAGACCTTGGCCTGCTTCTCGCCCAGCGTCACCGTCTGGACGATCTCGGTCTTGGGCGGCAGCTCCGCCACCACCTCCGCCTTCGTGCGCCGCAGCAGGAACGGGCGGATGCGCCGGCGCAGATGCTCGAGGCGCGCCGCGTCACCCTCCTGCTCGATCGGATGGCGGTACCAGCGGTTGAAGGTTTCGAGCGAGCCGAGAAAACCCGGCATGAGGAAATCGAAGAGGGCCCACAGCTCACCGAGATGGTTCTCCATGGGAGTGCCGGTCAGGCACAGGCGCTGCTCGGCGCGAAACTTGCGTACGTGCTGCGAGATCTGCGCCCGCGGATTCTTGATCATCTGCGCTTCGTCCAGGATCATCACCGACCACGCCCGCGGGCGCAACAGCTCCACGTCGCGCCACACCAGGGGATAGGTGGTGATGACGAGGTCGTGCCCCGGGATTGCCTCGATCTGCTCGCGCCGCTGCGCGCCGTGCCAGACGAGCACGCGCAGGTCGGGGGTGAAGCGCGCCGCCTCGCGCGCCCAGTTGCCCACGAGGCTGGTGGGCGCCACCACCAAGGCCGGCTGCTCGAGCCGCCCGGCGAGCTTTTCCGCCAGGAGGTGCGCGAGCGCCTGCAGCGTCTTGCCCAGGCCCATGTCGTCGGCGAGGATCCCGTGCAGGCGATGCCGGCGCCAGAACTGCAACCAGGCAAGGCCCGTGCGCTGATAGGGGCGCATCTGGGCCTGCAGCCCCGGCGGTTCTTCCACCGGCATGGGGCCGCCGTAGCGCTCCAGCTCCTCGAGCATGGCCGAGAGGGTCGGCGCCTGGATCTGGGCCAAGGTTCCGGGCGGCAGCTCGCGCAAGAGCGAGAAATCGTAGCGCGACAGCCGCACCGGCCCTTCGCGCCGCGGTTCGCGCCGCAGCAATTCGAGCGTCAGCTTCAGGATGGGCGCGATCGGCTCGAGCGGCACCACCGCGCAGGCGTCCTCCTCGGGAAAGGGATAGACGATTTTCTCCGGCCAGTCGTCTTCCCCGTAGCGCTCGAAGACCTCCGCGGCGAGCTCGGTGAGATCGATGTCGCGCTCGCCCGCCTTCACCTTGGCGTCGAAAGCGAACCAGTCTCCCCCCTCGTCGGCCTGGGCGAGTTCCACCTCCGCCGTACTCGCTTCCCATTCCTGCGGCCAGAAATCCTCCCCTACCTCGATCTCGGGGGAAAACTCGCCCAACACGCCGGCTTCGAGCCGTTCGCGTAGTTCGTGCCACAGCAAGGGCGATTCGGCCTGCGCCTCGTATTCGGCGAAATCGGGCCAGGCGAGCGCCATCCGCAGCGGCTCGAGCAGCACCCGCACCGTGCCGAACCACTGCTTTTCCCGGGCCACGGAGCGGTGCGGCAGCTCGAGGCGCACCTCGTCCCCGAACGGATGATGCACTCGCCCCTGGGCGTCGACGGCGACCTCGCCGTAGCGCACTTCGGGGCGCACGCGCCTTTTCCCTTGCTCGTCGCGCCACAGAATCAGGCGAAAGCGCGCCGGCTCCTCCACCTTGACGGCGGCCACGGGGGCAGGAGCCGGCAGCGCATTGCCAAAAAGCTCGCTCCAGCGCCGGGCGAACACCGACACGTCCTCCTGCGGCACCGGCGGCAGGGCGTCGAGCCGCTCGACGTCGGCCCACTCCACTCCCTCGGGCAGGATCAGTGGCCCCACGGTATGGGTCTTGCGTTCGAAATAGTGCCAGGGCAGCATGAAGCGCAGCGGCACGATGCCCGTATCGCCATTTCCCTCCACGTGCCACACGCCCTGGAATGCCCCGCGCGCCGTTTCGCGCCACAGCCACAGCAATCGCCTCGGCTCGCCCCAGCGCAGGAAGACGCCCTCCGTATGCGAACCCAGAGCGGCCCGTCCGCTCTGGACGATGGCCGCGAACGCCGCGCCCAGCCAGGTTCGCGGCGGACCGTGCATCGAGGCCACCGCCAGCCCCATCAGGTCGGCGACGGTGAGCGTTTCATAGACCTCGGGGTGGTAGTAGATCGTGAGGAGATCGACGGGTTTGCCGGCCACGAAGCGACGCGGATCGCGCTTGTAGGGGCGGGTGAGAAAGGCGTTCCAGCCGAAGATGCCGCGGCGCTCGTCGAGCCGCACGTCGTAGAGGATGCGCTCCGACGAAAGGGAATCCGCCTCGGCGCGGGGATGATGGCGCTGCGCGCGCGAGCGGGCCGTCTCCTCGATCCAGCGCATGGCCGGGGAACGCTTGGCCTCCAGAATCTCGGCGGCCCTCTCGGCGACGGCGGAAACGCCCCCCTTGCCCGGCGCAAGGGGCCGGTTGCCGAGCATGAGCTCGACGAGCTCGCCCAAGGGGATCCGTCCCTCTTCTTCAGGTGGTGGCGCGGCATCCCCGGAACCCGGCGTGTCGAGCGTTTCCGCTTCGGCAGTCTCCTGCTCCAAGAGCCGCTCGCCGAACTCGATGAGCAGCGCCGCGCAGTGCTTGCACGCCTCTCCGATGGGGCAGGTACAGGAACATTCGATGGACGAGGGTTTGACGTCGCCCTCACCTTTCCATGAAACATCGATGTTCTGGGCGTAAGGAGCGCGCTGCGTGCCCTGGACCCGGCCCGCGATGTGCCAACGCCGCTCGTCGACAGAGAATTCACAGGAACGCACTCTTCCCCGTTGCACCAAGTCTTCCCCCCGTGACCAGTAGACGGGATCGAAGACGTACTGCCTCAACCATTCAAGACGGCGACGGTTGCGTTCTGCCGGATTCATCGCGCGCAAGCCGAGGAGAAAGAGAATCCCACAGTATAATTGGCCCAAGGTGCAAACTCAATCGCAACGCGGCAGGAGAGGCAATGGCTGGCCATTCCAAATGGGCAAACATCCGTTTCCGCAAAGAACGGCAGGATGCCAAGCGCGGCAAGATCTTCACCCGGCTCATCCGCGAGATCACCGTGGCCGCCCGCAACGGCGGGGGCGACCCGAACTTCAACCCCCGGCTGCGCGCCGCCATCGACAAAGCCAAAGAACACAACATGCCCTCCGAGAACATCGAACGGGCCATCAAGCGCGGCACCGGTGAGCTCGAGGGGGTGAGCTACGAAGAGATCCGCTACGAAGGCTACGGCCCGGGCGGCGCGGCGGTGCTCGTCGACTGCATCACCGACAACCGCACGCGCACCGTGGCCGAAGTGCGCCACGCCTTCAGCAAGCACGGCGGCAACCTCGGCACCGAAGGCTGTGTCGCTTTCCAGTTCAAGCACTGCGGCCAGATGATCTTCGCCCCCGGCACGAACGAAGAGGCGCTCCTCGAAGCGGCGCTCGAAGCCGGGGCCGAAGACGTGATCCCCAACGAAGACGGCTCGTTCGAGGTCATCACCCCGCCGTTCGAGCTCGAGCGCATCCGCGCGGCGCTGGAAGCGGCCGGTTTCACCCCGGAAGTGGCCGAAGCGGTGTGGAAGCCGCTCAACGAGATCGAACTCACGGGCGAGGACGCCGCCAAGATGCGCAAGCTCCTCGACGCCCTCGAATCGCTCGACGACGTGCAGGCGGTCTACACTTCGGCCGTCTTCGACGAAGAGGAACCATGACGGCGGTGCGCATCCTCGGCCTCGACCCGGGGCTGCGCATCACGGGGTTCGGTGTCATCGAGCGGCACGGCGCCCGGCTCGCCTACGTCGCCAGCGGCTGCATCCGCAGCGGCGAAGGCACGCTGCCCGAGCGGCTCGCCACGCTCTTTCGCGGCGTGGAGGAACTCATCGCCGCCTACCGGCCGGCCGAGACCGCCGTCGAAAAAGTCTTCGTCAACCTCAACCCCCAATCGACCCTGCTTCTGGGGCAGGCGCGCGGCGCCGTGCTCTGCGCCGCGATCCTTGGCGCCACGGCCGTGCATGAATACACGGCGCTGCAGGTGAAACAGGCCGTGGTCGGCTACGGCAAGGCCGACAAAGTCCAGGTGCAGGAGATGGTGACGCGCCTGCTCGGCCTCGATGCTGCCCCGGGGCCGGACGCGGCCGATGCGCTCGCCTGCGCCATCTGCCACGCCCACCAGAGCACCCACCCTTACGCCGCCCAGGCCGTGCGGCGCCGCGGCGGGCGGCTGCTCGTCCCCCCGCCCTCGCGCCGATGACTCCGATCGCGCTCTGGCCGGCCTGGGCGCGCAAGCTGCCGCGCCTCCTGCTGCTGGGGCTGCTCGGCTGGTGGCTCATGAGCAGCGCCACCGCGAACGAGATCGCCGCCGGCCTGGCGCTCTTCCTGCTGGGTATGCGCTCGCTCGAAGACGGGGTGAAATCGCTCGCTGGCAGTACGCTGGAATCCCTCGTGCGTGCAAGCACCCGCAGCACCGTCGGCGGTCTCATTTTCGGCTTCTTCGCCACCTTCGCAACCCAATCCAGTAGCATCGTCTCGCTCTTGACGATGTCCTTCGTCTCCGCCAGGATGGTTTCCCTCGGGGGCGGGCTGTCGACGATCCTGGGCGCCAACCTCGGCACCACCACCGGCACCTGGATCTTCGCCACGCTGGGTGCCTCGCTCAATCTGGCGAAATACGCCCTGCCGTTCATCTCGCTCGGCATGGTGCTGCGCTTTTCGCGTGAACGCGCCTTCGCAGCAACGGGACACGTCCTGATCGGCCTAGGGCTGATCCTGTTCGGCATCCATTACCTGAAGATCGGTTTCGAGCTCTTCCAGAGCCAGTTCGATCTCGGTGCTTACGCCCTGCCGGGTTATCGGGGATTACTGGCCTACACTGCGGTCGGCGCCCTCGTCACGCTCGTGATGCAATCGAGCCATGCGACCATGTTGCTCACCGTGGCGGCGCTCGCCTCCGGGCAGATCGGGCTCGACAATGCGCTCGCCATCGCCATCGGGGCCAATGTCGGCTCCACCGCCACGGCGCTGCTCGGTGCCATCGGCGCCGACGTCGAGGCCAAGCGTCTCGCCCTCGGCCACCTCTTCTTCAACCTTTTCACCGCCTTGCTCGCCCTGACCGCCTTTCCGCTCTTTCGCGCCGGCACGCTGCTCGGCACGAGGCTGCTCGGCCTGCCGGAGGACGATCCGCTACTCCAGCTCGCCTTCTTCCACACCTTCTTCAATTTCGTAGGCGTGTGCCTCGTGTTGCCGAATCTGTCGCGATTCCTGCAGTGGCTCCAAACCCTCTTGCCCGATACCACCCAAACGCTCACCGCGCCGAAATACCTCTCGCCGACCCAGCTCAAGACGCCCGAGATCGCGCTCGAATCGCTGCGCAAGGAGACCTGGCGCCTATTCGACCGGGCAATCGACATCATCGCCTTGGTGATGCAGGTCGACCCCAAAGCGATGCGCGCCGGGGAAAACCCTCATGAGCTCGACCGCCCCCCAAGCCGGGTCCATACGATAGACATCGACGGCCTGTACCGCTCGCGGATCAAGCCTCTTTCCGGGCTCATCGTCGACTTCGCCGCCCGTATCGAAGCCGGCCCTGAAGTCGCCGCCAAACTGCAGAAGATCCTTCAGGCCAGCGCCGCGATCCAGGAAGCGGTGAAAGACACCAAGCACCTGCAGAAAAACCTCGTACGGTGTTTGACGCACCCCAATCCGATCGTCCGCCGGCAGTACTTGCGCTACCGCCGCCATCTGGTCGAAACGCTCTATGCCATAGACAATCTGCCGCGCGAGCAGGGCAGCGACGGCAGTGCGGCCGAACTCGCGCTGGTCACCCACACCGCCCTGGCGCAGCTCGATCCCCTGGCAAACGGCTTGCTGGAGGAATGGCTCAAGAACGGGGAGATTCCGCCGGAAGAGGCCACCTCGATGATGAACGACACGGCCTACGTGCGCCGCATCACCGAGAACCTGCTCGCCGCCGCGCGGCTGCTGGGAGAGGCGGCCCAAACATCACACACCGCCTGAGCGGCCATTCAAGCGGACATCACCCCGGGACAGTCGCGGTGGCGCACCACCACGCGCCCGCGCGCCGCGAACGCCCGCCCCAGGCGCTCGACCAGATAGACCGAGCGATGCTGCCCGCCGGTGCAGCCCACCGCCACCGTGAGATAGGCGCGATGCTCACGCTCGTAGCACGGCAGCCAGCGATCGAGAAAACCGGCGATCTCGGCAAACATCGCCTCCACCTCGGGAATGGCCTCCAGCCAGCGCACCACCGGCTCGTCACGCCCGGTGAGCGGCCGCAGCGCCTTGTCGTAGTAAGGATTG
>JAQUGB010000050.1 GCA_028684345.1 Tepidiphilus sp.
CACCGTCCATCTGCGCCGCGCCGGTGATCATGTTCTTGACGTAGTCGGCGTGGCCCGGGCAGTCGACGTGCGCGTAGTGGCGCGTCGGCGTCTCGTATTCGACGTGCGCGGTGTTGATCGTGATCCCACGGGCCTTTTCTTCCGGCGCCGCGTCGATGTCGTCGTACTTCTTCGCCTCGCCGCCGTAGTGCTTCGACAGCACCGAGGTCAGCGCCGCCGTCAGCGTCGTCTTCCCATGGTCCACGTGACCGATCGTGCCCACATTCACGTGCGGCTTGGTGCGCTCGAACTTCGCTTTTGCCATGAAAGACCCCTATTTTTCCGAGACCCGCTCTGAAGAAGAATGACTGGTTACGTACCGTTTCGTGGTGCCCATGACGTGGATCGAACACGTGACCTCTCCCTTACCAAGGGAGTGCTCTACCACTGAGCTACATGGGCGTGCGCAACGAGAGCGTACGTACGACCTAATGCTCGACTGGAGCGGGTGAAGGGAATCGAACCCTCGTCTTAAGCTTGGAAGGCTTCTGCTCTACCATTGAGCTACACCCGCTCGATACCCAAAACCGCTGCCATGTTCGTTTGGAGGGGGTAGGATTCGAACCTACGAAGGCTGAGCCGGCAGATTTACAGTCTGCTCCCGTTGACCGCTTGGGTACCCCTCCGCGAGAATCGGCATTGTGAAGGATACCCGAGGAAAAGTCAACGCCTCACAGCCTGGTCCACACGAAACACGGGGTTGACGGTACCCTGCGTTCCACTATATAAACTAAACGAATGACGCACCCATGTCGCTGCGGCATGGAAGCCCCGCGATCCGGCTGGATGTTCCCCACTTACCTCATCAGGATCCTCCATGTCCCCCCGTCTCAAGACCTTGTTGATCCGTGCCGTCCTCGTCGCCCTGCTCGCCGGCGGCGCCCTGTGGTTTTGGCAGCGTATCGAGCAATCGCGTAGCGACGGCGGCATCGTATCGAGCAACGGGCGCATCGAGGCGATCGACGTCAACATCTCGGCCAAGCTGCCTGGGCGCATCGAGGATATCTTCGCCGACGAGGGCGATCTCGTCGCCAGAGGGCAGGTGGTGGCCAAACTCGACACCAGCGTGCTGGAAGCCCAGCTCCGTGAAGCACGGGCCCAGCACGATCGGGCGCGGATGGACCTCGAATCCGCTCGCAGCCTACTTGCCCAGCGCGAGGCCGACAAGGCCGCCACCGAGGCGCTCGTGGTGCAACGTCTGGCCGACCTCGACATGTTGCGCAAGCGGCTCGCCCGCACTCGGGAGTTGGCGAGGCAAGACATGGCCACCCAGTCCAGACTCGACGAGGATTCGGCCGCGGTCGATGCCACGCAGGCCGCCGTCGTGGCCGCCCGGGCCCAGGTGCGGGCCGCCGAGGCGGCGATCATCCAATCCCGAGCGGCCATCGCGGCCGCCGAAGCGCAAGTGGCGGCAACGAGCGCGAGCATCGAACGCATCCAGGCCGATATCGACGACAGCCTTTTACGCGCTCCCCGTGACGGTCGCGTCCAGTACCGCATCGCCCAGCCCGGCGAGGTGGTGGCCGCCGGCGGTGCCGTGCTCAATGTGGTCGACCTCTCCGACGTCTACATGACCTTCTTCCTGCCGACGCAAGTCGCCGGCAAAGTGGCGATCGGCTCGGAGGTTCGCCTCGTGCTCGATGCTTTCCCCCAGTACGTGATCCCGGCTACGGCGACTTTCGTCTCCGACGTGGCGCAATTCACGCCCAAAACGGTGGAAACGGCCGAAGAGCGGCAGAAACTGATGTTCCGGGTCAAGGCGAGCATCGACCCGGATCTGCTGCGCCAGCACCTGCCTCAGGTCAAGACGGGCTTGCCGGGCATGGCCTATCTCAAGCTCGATCCCCAGCGTGACTGGCCCGCCCACCTCCAAGTGAAGGTGCCCTGATGCGTGAGCCGGTCGCACGGCTGCAGGGGGTGAGTCTGGTCTACGGCAAGACTCGCGCCCTCGACGGGGTAGACCTCGACATCCCTTCCGGCTGCCGCGTCGGATTCATCGGCCCCGACGGGGTGGGAAAATCCAGCCTTCTCTCGCTCATCTCCGGGGCACGCGCCATCCAGCAAGGCAAGGTGTGGGTGCTGGGGGGCGACATGACCGACCCCCGCCACCGGCTGCAGGTCTGCCCCGACATCGCCTACATGCCCCAAGGTCTGGGCAAGAACCTCTATCCGACGCTCTCCGTGGCGGAGAACATCGACTTCTTCGGCCGCCTTTTCGGCCACGACGCGGCCGAGCGCAAACGGCGCATCGAGCAGCTCACCCGCGCCACGGGACTCTTCCCTTTTCTCGACCGTCCCGCCGGCAAGCTCTCGGGCGGCATGAAGCAGAAGCTCGGCCTGTGCTGCGCCCTCATCCACGATCCCGAGCTCTTGATCCTCGACGAGCCCACGACCGGCGTCGATCCCCTGTCGCGGCGCCAGTTCTGGGCCCTCATCGATGAGATTCGCGCCACGCGCGAAGGCATGAGCGTGCTCGTGGCCACCGCCTACATGGAGGAAGCGGCGCGTTTCGACTGGCTCGTGGCCATGGACGAGGGAAAAGTACTCGCCACCGGCTCGCCGCAGGAATTGCTCGAGCAGACCGGTAGCGACAACCTGGAACAGGCCTTCATCGCGCTGCTACCGGAAGAGAAGCGCCGGGGATATCGACCCGTCGAAATCGGATCGCTACCCGAGCGGGGCGACGAAGAGATCGCCATCGAGGCGAAAGATCTGACGATGCGTTTTGGCAATTTCGTTGCCGTCGACCACGTCAGCTTTCGCATCCGCCGTGGCGAGATCTTCGGCTTTCTTGGCTCGAACGGTTGCGGCAAGACGACGACGATGAAGATGCTCGCCGGGCTACTCACGCCCTCCGAGGGCAAGGCCTGGCTCTTCGGCAAGGAAGTCGACCCGCGCGACATCGATACGCGCCGCCAAGTGGGCTACATGTCGCAGTCCTTTTCGCTCTACGACGAGCTCACGGTGCGGCAGAACCTCGAGCTGCACGCGCGGCTCTACGGCATCCCCAAGGAGAAGATCGCCGATTACGTCCAGGAAGTGGTGCAGCGCTTCAGACTCTCGCGAATCATCGACGCCCTTCCCCCTTCACTGCCCCTGGGACATCGGCAGCGGCTGTCGCTCGCGGCCGCCGTCATCCATCGACCGAAAATATTGATCCTCGACGAGCCGACCTCGGGGGTCGACCCGGTGGCGCGCGACGGGTTCTGGAACCTCTTGCTCGAGCTGTCGCGCCGCGACGGCGTGACGATCTTCATCTCCACCCATTTCATGAACGAGGCGGAGCGCTGCGACCGCATCTCGCTGATGCATGCCGGGAAAGTGCTCGTCACGGGAGCGCCGGCCGAGATCGTGCGCGAGGGCGGTCACGAGTCGCTCGAAGCGGCCTTCATCGACCATCTGGAACGGGCTGCACAAGAGGGGCAACAGGCCGACGATACCCAAGGGTCGACCGCCATGAGCGGCGAAGAACGCAAACGCACGGCGGGTCTGACCGAAAAAGCGCCGGTGCGGGGAACGACGCACACCACCTCCTTTTTCAGCCTGCGCCGGATGCTGAGCTACCTGGTGCGCGAAGCTCTGGAACTGCGTCGCGACCCGATCCGCCTGTCGCTGGCGCTGGTGGGCAACGCCATCTTGATGCTGGTGATGGGCTTTGGCATCACCATGGACGTGGAGGATCTGACCTTCGCCGTCCTCGATCGCGACCAGACCACGCTGAGCCAGTCGTACGCCCTCAATCTGGCCGGTTCGCGCTATTTCAGCGAGCAGCCTCCGATCGCCGACTACGAAGAAATGGACCGGCGAATGCGCTCGGGCAAACTGGGTCTGGCGGTCGAGATCCCGCCGGGCTTTGCACGCGACCTCGCGCACGGCAAACCGGTGGAGGTCGGAGCGTGGATCGACGGGGCGATGCCTTCGCGCGCGGAAACGATCCGTGCCTATGTCCAGGGCATTCACGCGCAGTGGCTCCAGACACAAGCGCGCGAACGTCACTTGCCCGACCCGACGCTGGCCACGATCGAGATCCGTTTCCGCTACAACCCGGACGTGAAGAGCATCGTCTCGATAGTACCCGCAGTCATCCCGCTGCTACTGATGCTCATTCCGGCGATGCTCGCCGCCTTGGCGATCGTACGCGAAAAGGAACTGGGGTCGATCACCAACTTCTATGTCACCCCGACGACGAGGATGGAATTCCTCCTCGGCAAGCAAATCCCCTACGTGATTCTCTCCCTCCTCAGCTTCGTGCTGCTGCTCGCGCTGGCCGAATTCGTCTTTCGCGTGCCCGTCAAGGGAAGCTACCTGGCGCTGTTCCTGGGTGCAATCTTGTATGTCATGGCCTCGACCGCCTTGGGTATATTGATCTCGAGTTTCATGCGCAGCCAGATCGCGGCGCTCTTCGCCACGGCGGTGCTCACACTGCTGCCGGCGACGCAATTCTCGGGCCTCATCTATCCGGTCTCCTCGCTCGAGGGCGGAGGTCGGCTGATCGGCGAAATCTATCCGACCACCCACTTCGTGGTCATCTCCCGCGGTACGTTCTCGAAAGCGCTGCACTTCCGCGATCTCACCGACGCCTTCGTACCGCTCGCGCTCGCCTGGCCCATCCTCTTTGGCTTGTCGGCGGCACTGCTGCGCAAACAGGAGCGTTGAACCGTGCGCTGGTCCCACGTCTGGCATCTCGGCATCAAAGAGTTCTACAGTCTGGGACGCGACCCGGTGCTGCTGGTGCTGATCCTCTATGTCTTCACTTTCTCCATCCATTCGCAGGCCACGTCGATTCCCGAAACGCTCAACAAGGCGCCGATCGCCGTGGTGGACGAGGATCGTTCGCAGCTCTCCGAACGCATCCTCCATGCCCTCTATCCGCCGTATTTTCTGCCGCCGGAGCGCATCGACACCGCCACGATGGACGCGCGCATGGACCGAGGGCTGGATACGTTCGCGCTCGACATCCCGCCGGATTTCGAGCGCGACGTGATGGCCGGCAAGAAACCGACGATCCAGCTCAACGTCGACGCCACCCGGATGAGCCAGGCGTTCACCGGCAGCGGCTACGTGCAGACCATCGTCAATGAAGAGATCGCGGCCTACGTCGCTCGCCACAAGGCGCAGGAACGCCAGCCCGTGGAGCTCAGCTTGCGTATCCGCTTCAACCAGGAATTGAACAAATCCTGGTTCGGCGGCATCATGGGCATCATCAACGAAGTGACGATGCTCTCCATCGTGCTCACCGGCGCAGCGCTCATCCGCGAGCGCGAACATGGCACGATCGAGCACCTCTTGGTCATGCCGGTCACCGCACTCGAGATCATGTTGAGCAAAATCTGGTCGATGGGGCTGGTCGTCCTGGTCGCCGCGACGCTTTCGCTCATCTTCGTGGTGCATTACTGGATCGGCGCGCCGCTGCAGGGTTCGGTACCACTCTTCGTGGCGGGAACCGCTGTCCATCTGTACGCCACCACGGCGATGGGCATATTCTTGGGCACGATGGCACGCTCCATGCCACAGCTCGGCCTGCTGCTCATGCTCATCCTGCTCCCCTTGCAGATGCTCTCCGGAGCGACGACGCCACGCGAGAGCATGCCTCAATTCGTCCAGGACATCATGCTGCTCGCACCGAACACGCATTTCGTGATGCTCGCCCAGGGCATCCTCTACCGCGGTGCGGGGTTCGACGTGGTCTGGCCGCAGTTTGCGGCGCTCGCGGTGATCGGCACGGTGCTTTTCCTCTCCTCTCTGATCTACTTCCGCAAGATGCTGGAGACGCAGCAGTGACGGTCGATCCCCGACTTCCCTCGGATCGAAGCCCCGCAATGAGAGGCGCCACGAACGGCCTAGGGCACGTGGACAGGGCAGTCTCGTCCTCAGCCCGGACGCACGCCACTCCCCGCTTGGCAGTGCGTCTCGGCACGCTCTTGTCCCTGATCGCCTCGAGCATGCTGCTCGTCGCAGGGGCGGCGGTGGCGCGCGCCGACACAGCGCTCCCCTGTGTCGCGCCACCACCGCCGGATACGTCTGCGCTCGTATCACCACGCCAGGCGACCGGCGCGCCCGAGGCTGCGAGCGGCTATACACCCAAGACCCTCGTGCGGGCGTCTCGAGCCATGGTGGTGGCCGCCAATCCCCTGGCCGCGGCGGCCGGCTGCGAGGTGCTGCGGCGCGGCGGCAGTGCCGTGGATGCGGCGGTGGCGACCATCGCGGTCTTGGGCTTGGTCGAACCGCAATCGGCCGGACTCGGCGGCGGCGGATTCCTGCTCGCTTGGGACGCCAAAACGCGGCGCCTGACGAGCTACGATGGTCGCGAGACGGCGCCACTGGCCGCCGACCCCTACGACCTGCTGCGCATCGCCCCCGAAGATCCCGCCCCACCCCTGCCGCTCACGCCCCAGACTCCGGCCAACGAACGGTTCGACGCGCTGCGCGCGAGCGGCCGCTCGATCGGCACGCCGGGCCTAGTCCGCTTGCTCGAGCACGCGCATGCCGAGCACGGGCGTCGCCCCTGGGCCGAACTCTTCGCGCCGGCGATCCGCCTCGCCGAGCAAGGCTTTCCTCTTTCGCCACGCCTGGCGGCAGTAGCCACACCGCTCACCCGCTGGTTGCGACTCGATGCCGAGGCCAGTGCTTGGCTCCTCACCCCCGAGGGCAAGGTAAAACCCGTGGGCACGATCCTCACCAATCCAGCCTACGCCCGCACGCTGAAAGAACTGGCGAGCGCCGGGCCGGATGCCTTCTACACGGGGCCGCTCGCGCAGGCGGTGGTGGCTCGGGCCCGCGCGGAGCACGGCGCCGACGGCACACCACTCACCCCGTCGAAACTCGCCGACGAGGATCTGGCTCGCTATCGGGCGATCGAGCGTCCTCCCGTATGCGCCCCCTATCGCGCCTGGTGGGTGTGCGGCATGGGGCCGCCCTCTTCGGGCGGCATCGCCGTGGGCCAGATCCTGGGCCTGCTCGAACGGTTTCCCCTCGCCCAACACCCCCCGGCAGCCGGTGCCGAGGGGGGCCTGCCGGACGCCCAGGCAGCGCACTGGCTCACCGAGGCGGAACGGCTCGCCTTCGCCGACCGCGACCGCTACGTGGCCGACCCGGCCTTCGTGCCCTTGCCCGGCGGCTCGCCCGATGCCTTGCTCGATCCGGACTATCTCGCCGGGCGATCCCGGCTCATCCGGGACGGGCAAAGCCTCGGCACGGCACCGGCCGGAACGCCGCTCGCCTCAGCGCCGCAGTACGCTGCTGGCCCGGAAATCGAGGAGCACGGCACCACCCACCTCGGCGTGGTCGACGCCGAGGGGAACGTGGTCGCCTTCACCGCCTCCATCGAATCGGCCTTCGGCTCGTTCCACATGGTCGGTGGTTTTTTTCTCAACAACGAGCTCACCGACTTTGCTCGGGAACCCTTCTCGGAGGGCGTTCCCGTGGCCAACCGGCTGGAGCCGGGCAAGCGCCCGCGCAGCTCTATGGCGCCGACGCTCGTCTTCAGCCGCGCTGCCGATGGAGGGCTGGGCGAATGGCTGCTCACCACCGGCTCACCGGGCGGTTCGGCCATCATTCCCTATGTGGCCCAAGCGCTGGTGGCACAGCTCGATTGGGGGCTCGATCCCTACGCCGCGGCGGCCCAGATCCACGTCGGGGCATTCAACCGCCCCGAAACCTGGCTCGAAGACGGGCACCCCACCCCTGCGGCGGCGCTCGTCGAGGGTCTGCGGGCGCGGGGGCACGAGGTCGTGCGCCGCCCCCAACCCAGCGGCATCGCCACCATCTCTCGCACTCCCGACGGGAAACTGGAAGGGGCGGCCGATCCGCGCCGCGAGGGTCTCGCCCTGGGATTCTGACCATGCTTTCACCGCTCTATCTCGCCTCGCAAAGCCCGCGCCGGCGCGAGCTCCTTGCCCAGCTCGGATGGGAAGCCCGGGTGATTCCATTGGAGGGCGAATGGGTAGACGAAACCCCTCATGCCGACGAGACGGCAACCGACTACGTGCTACGGCTCGCCCAAGCCAAGGCCGAAGCCGGCTGGCGGCGGCGCGAGGCGCTGGCACTGCCGCGCGGCCTGGTGCTGGGCGCCGACACCACGGTGCGCATCGATGGGCTGATCCTGGGTAAGCCGCGCGACGCCGACGAGGCGCGAGCCATGCTGCGGCGCCTTTCGGGTCGCCGGCACGAGGTGCACACGGGCGTGGCGATCACCGACGGCAGCCGTACGCACGCGCTCTGCTCGACGAGCCGCGTCTGGTTCACCACGCTCGCAGACGAGGACGTCGAACGTTATCTCGCCACCGAGGAACCTTGGGACAAAGCCGGTGCCTATGCGTACCAAGGACGCGCGGCGGCCTTCATCGAACGCATCGAGGGTAGCGCCTCGGGCATCGTCGGCCTGCCGCTCTTCGAGACCGCGCGTCTGTTGTCTGTTTTCGGCTATCCTCCGTTCCTATGAGCAAAGAATTCCTCATCAACTGCACACCGCAGGAGACGCGGGTGGCCGTGCTCGAGCAAGGCGTGGTGCAGGAACTGCACGTCGAACGCCTGGCGCACCGCGGGCTGGTCGGCAACATCTACCGCGGACGCATCGTCCGCGTGTTGCCAGGGATGCAATCGGCCTTCGTCGACGTGGGCCTGGAGCGCACTGCATTTCTCCACATCACCGACCTGTGGCAGGCCGAGCGCCACCCGGAGTCGCCCCTCCGCATCGAGCGCCTGCTCGCCGAAGGCGAGGAGATCACCGTCCAGGTGCTCAAGGACCCGATCGGCAGCAAAGGCGCCCGGCTCACCACCCAGATCAGTCTGGCGGGGCGTTATCTCGTCTACCTCCCCCAGGAAAATCACATCGGCATCTCGCAGAAAATCGAGGGCGAGAGCGAGCGTGAGCTCCTGCGCGAACGGCTCATGGCGCTGTTGCCGCCCGAGGAGAACGGTGGCTACATCGTGCGTACCAATGCCGAGAATGCCACCGACGAGCAGCTGGCCGCCGACATCGCTTATCTGCGCCGACTCTGGGCCGACATCCAGGGCGAAGCCATGCGCCGGCGCGCACCGGCGCTGATCCACGAAGATCTGGATCTGGCGCTGCGCGTGCTGCGCGACTTCGTCGATCGCGACACCACCCTCATTCGCATCGATTCACGCGAAAACGCCCAGCGGCTCCTCGCCTTCGCCGAGACTTACACCCCCCAGGTCGCCCCCCTCATCGAGCATTACCGCGGAGACCGGCCGCTCTTCGAGCTCTACAACGTCGATGACGAAATAGAGAAAGCCCTGTCGCGCCGGGTCGAACTGAAGTCGGGGGGCTATCTCATCTTCGACCAGACCGAAGCGCTCACCACCATCGACGTCAACACCGGCGCGTTCGTGGGCGCACGCAATTTCGACGAGACCATCCTCAAGACCAATCTCGAGGCGGCACAGGCAATCGCGCGCCAATTGCGGCTGCGCAATCTCGGCGGCATCATCCTCGTCGATTTCATCGACATGACCAACCCCGAGCACCGCGAGCGCGTGCTCGAAGAGTTCAAGAAAGCCCTCTCGCTCGATCACACCAAGATCACGGTGAGCGGATTCACCCAGCTCGGTCTGGTGGAGATGACGCGCAAGCGCACACGCGAATCCCTCATGCAGCAACTGTGCGAGCCCTGCCCGATGTGCGAGGGACGCGGTTTCGTCAAGAGTGCCGAGACGGTGTGTTTCGCCATCCTGCGCGAGATCCTGCGCGAGGCAAGACAATTCGCCGATGCCAAGGAGTTTCGCATCCTCGCCTCGCCCGCCGTGGTCGACCTCTTCCTGGAAGAGCAGTCGCAGGCGCTGGCGATGCTGTCCGATTTCATCGGCAAGGAGATCTCGCTGCGCAGCGACACCTGCTACACGCAGGAGCAATACGACATCGTGCTTTTGTGAGGCGTCGTCCATGCCTGCCCGTTCCCTCTCTCTCGAACCCGATGCCCGTCTGCGTGCTCGCCCCATCGTCTGGCTACTCGCCACGCGCCCGGCCTTTCTGGTGGTCACCCTCGTCGCGGTGCTGCTCGGGCTCGCGCTCACGGCTTACGAAGGCGCGGCGCTGCGACCCTGGGCGGCACTGGCCACGCTCGTCTTCGCCCTGATGGCCCACGCCGGGGCCAACGTGATCAACGATTATCACGATCGCGACACCGACGGACTCAATCACGACCG